>JBIIZK010000025.1:0-8040 GCA_044346305.1 Bacilli bacterium | reverse complement strand
GCAAAGAAATTTCTTCCCTACTTGTCTTGGTTTCCACGGTCATTACTATTTTTGTTCTCCTTATCTTATTTTTTTTAGGAGTGGTTCAACTTAATATATGATTTATTCTTTAACTGGACTTGTCGTTAAATTACAACCGGACCACTTGGTGATTGAGGTGCAAGGGGTTGGATATTATGTTTTAATTGCCAAAGCTGATCACTTTCAACGAAATGAAATCAATCATGTTTATACCTACCATGTGATTCGTGAAGCTGATCAATTTTTAGTTGGATTCTCTAATTTGTTGGATAAACGAATTTTCGAACAATTGCTTTCTGTAAAGGGCATCGGACCAAAGACGGCACTTGGGGCTCTATCTGGCGCAAGTAGTGAACAAATTATTCAAGGAATCAATGATGGAAACATCGCCTTCTTAAAGTCCCTACCAAGCATTGGTCCTAAAGCAGCCAGTCAAATCATTCTCGATTTAAAAGGCAAAATTACATTCGATACTCCTAAGTTTTCTGCAAAGCAAAATCAAAAACTGAATGAAGTCAGTGATGCTTTAAAGTCTTTAGGATTTAAAGTGCTTGAAATTGATCGCGCACTTAAAGATTTAAGTAGTGATGATTACTCAGTGGAACAACTGATTAAACTTGCCTTAAAAAAATTAGGTAAATAAAATGACGCGAATTGTCGATGCAAAAAAAAATCAAGAAGAAGTTAATGAAGAACTATCTTTAAGACCACAGTTACTTAAAGAATATATTGGACAAAAGCAATTATTGGATAACCTCAAGGTTTTTATTGGTGCTGCTCGCCATCGCCAAGAAACCCTAGATCACCTTTTGTTATATGGGCCACCTGGATTAGGTAAAACAACCCTTGCCCATATCGTTGCGCATGAGATGAAGAGTCAAATTAAGACTGTGACTGGTCCTAGTATTGAACGCACTGGCGACTTAGCTGCCATCCTTACCTCGCTAGAACCAGGTGATATATTATTTATTGATGAAATTCATCGCTTGCCTGCGATTGTAGAAGAAGTTCTCTATGGAGCGATGGAAGATTTTCATGTGTCAGTGTTGGTGAATCGTGAAGGTAGTAGTCGGACCATTAATTTAGAATTACCACCCTTCACCTTAATTGGTGCCACCACAAGGGCAGGGGATTTATCTTCGCCGTTAAGAGGTCGGTTTGGGATTACTGAAAAATTAAATTTTTATAGCCAATCTGAAATTGAAGATATCATTCGCCGAACTGGGAAAGTGCTGCATACGCCAATTGATGAAGGGGCAGTCATTGAATTAGGAAAACGGTCAAGAGGAACCCCACGGATTGCCAATCGTTTATTTAGGCGCATTCGAGACTTTGCCCATTTTGAAAAACAAGTTTCAATCACCTTACCATTAACACTCAAGGCATTACAGGCACTTAAAGTTGATCCATTAGGTCTTGATGATGTCGATTTAAGATATTTATTAGGAATCATCGATCGCTTCAAAGGTGGCCCGGTTGGCTTAGAAGCACTTGCCAGTGCTATTGGTGAAGAAATCATGAATTTAGAAGATGTTTATGAACCTTATTTACTACAAATTGGATTAATTAACCGTACCCCTAGAGGTCGGGTCGCCACAGAAAAAGCATATCAACACTTAAAACGTCCATATCAAGGACTTTTGTTTTAAAAAACCTTCTTTTTATTACTTTTTATCGTTGAATTTAGTGCTAAAACATAGTAAAGTGTGATAGCGACATTTTGTCGTTGAAACGACCTTTCGGAGGATCAATCATGCGAAGATTATTCACTTATCTAGTTTTATCGATAACAACCTTTTTATTGGTCGGAATTAACTTCTTATCGGTAATCGGTGGCGTCAATACCAATTTAGAATTCACATCTGGGCGAGAAATGGTTTTCCGAATTACTGATAAAGAAAATAAAGATCTCGTTTTTGAAGACAATGACGATGTCACAGATATCGCCAACACGATGATTGAACGACTTGAAAATTCATTGATCACC
The DNA here is from genome assembly GCA_044346305.1 of Bacilli bacterium. Lineage (GTDB taxonomy): Bacteria > Bacillota_I > Bacilli_A > RFN20 > CAG-826 > UBA970. The sequence goes on along the minus strand of JBIIZK010000025.1, from coordinate 6,032 downwards.
AAATATGAAGTCAATGTTGAAGGCAATGATCAAATCCGTGTGACCGTCTCAGAAACCTCAGAAACCAAGTACAAGCGAATTCAAGATTACCTTCGATTTGATGCTGAATTTACGCTATGTACAACCACAGAAGTTTGTGCAACCAATGAACAAATGTTTGAAGGTCAAACTGCTCGGGTTGAATACAAGGGTCAAAATCCATTCGTTGTTTTTCCAGTCAAAGATCTCACTTATTTAAAAGAAGTTATTGTTACTGAAGCTGGTGGCGCTGAAAGTACTGATGGAGAATTACTTTTATGGGCTGGTAAAGTTGAAGAAGACTCCTTTTCAGAATCGTTAAATAATCCAGAAATGGCAGAAAAAATCCTCTTAAAGTTCCCAGTTGCAAATATGTGGTGGGATCAAGAAAATCAAACAGAATTAGCTTTTTTAGTTTCCCCATCTAAATTTGGTACAGCAAATGAAAACAACATTTTTGAATCTACAGTTGTCGCTCAAGCCAATGAAGAAGCAATTTTTTACCGCAATCTTGTCAATGCTGGTGATTTACCTTATATAGTTGAATTTTTATATTCCCAAAATATTCCAGCGGCAATTGAGCCACTATTATTACTTGAAAATATTTTAACCATTGCCAATAGTCAAACCCTGTGGGCTTTAATTGCATCAACCTTGATGATGATGATTGTTCTTGTGATTGTTTATCGTTTAGGTTCTATCGGCATGCTTGCAACCACGACTGCATCTATTTTTTTAACACTCTTTTCATTTATTTGGTTAAATTTAGAATTCTCAAGTGCTGCCTTACTTGGTCTTATCACCGTTGGTGTGTTAGGACTATTAACATCCGTGCTGTACTTAACTTACGTTCGGAGAGAAATTTATCAAGGAAGAACATTTAAAAAATCACACATTGAGGCCAATGGTAAACTTATACCCTTGATGCTTGACATTACGGTGGTTAGTTTAATTTTTGGTTTATTTATCTATATTTTTGGTGGTAACCTTGCACAAAATTTTGCCGTCATGTTGATGATTGGTTCCTTGATTAATTTGGTGATTGTGTTTGTGGGTAATCAAGTTCTATATGGTCAACTCATGCAAACCACTGATCTAATTAAGTATTCATCTTGGTTAAATTTACAGGCTAAACTTATTCCTAATTTAAGCATTGATGAAAAACCAGTTTATGCTGGTCGGTTTGCAACCCGTGACTTTGCTTCAAGAGGAAAGTTTTTATCCCCTTTCGCAGTGATTGGTGGCATCCTCTCCTTGGCGGCAGTGTTGGTATTAACTGCAATCAATGTCCCCGTGATTCAACCCCCAGTTTCTCCTAATCCATCCAGACTTTACCTAGAAGTTAAAGAATTTTCCCAGTTTGAAAATACCTCGGATGTCAAGGAAATGATCGACGATATTACGGTCGATGGGGAAGTTTTAACTTTAAGCAGCAATTCAACAATTCAAATTCATGAATTTACCAGAAGAGAAAATGACATTGATGTTTTATATCGTATTTTTGTTGCCCAACTCGCCCTTGAAATCAATGATAATTCGACCTTTGTATTTAACAATGATCAAGATCCAGCTTTAACCTTCGATAACTTCAACGAATTATTAGAAGAAGTCATTAATACGGTTTATGAGGATGATCAAGTCACCGTCGTTGGATTTTATCCGACTACCTCGATTACCAATCAACCCACCATTCTTGACATGACCATTGGCGTCCTGTTAGCTCTCGTCATTGTTGGGGTTTATCTTTCGATTCGTCAAGGCTTAGCCACTAGTTTTACAAGCATCCTCATCAGTGGTTCGGTTGGTTTACTTACTTTAGGATTATTTATTGCTAGTCGCATTGCTTCATCTGCGACCCTTGCCTTAAGTTTATTTACACTCACCTATCTCAGTTTGCTGTTGATTCTTGTGATTTTTGCTCGGGCAAAAGAAGATCTAATTTTAATTAAGGAGCGGCCTTTAACCATTGATGATTCCACTTTGGCCCTCAAGAAAGCATCAAGTCAATCTGCTTCGATGATCTTTTTAACTGCGTTGGCGCTTGTCTATCCAGGGTTAACTTTTTTGGCGATCGGCCCCGGCGCATTACAAGGTTTATTTTCCGCGCTATTATTAGGAAGTGCCCTTACTGCTTTGTTTATCACCGCGATTATTCCTGCCACCTTCAAGCCATTTTATCGACTCTTCAAAGGGGTGAATAGATGGTTAACGTTTGATTGGATTCCTTCAAAAAATAAGCTAGGAAAACCATCCATTTCTGAACGAAGCAACGAACCTCAAGAAGCTACCTACATTGGCATCAACGATTAAGATCAATTCAGATAGAAAACCCTATTTTATATAGGGTTTTTTATTTTTTTGTTATAATTAGTTTGCAATGATTATCAAAGAAAAAACTAATATTTTTCATACGTTCGGAGATGTTGAAGAAAAGTATTTTTCCTATATTACTAAAGAAGAAGACCGGGCTCTCATCAAACGCGCTTATCAATTCGCGGATGATAAACATGCTGGTATCTTAAGAAAAAGTGGCGAGCCTTATATTCATCATTTGATTGAAGTAGCTTTTATTCTTGCCTCCTTACAAGGTGGACCCCATACCATTGCTGCTGGTTTTCTTCACGATGTGGTCGAAGATACCGATGTTACTGTTGAAGATTTAAAACAAGTTTTCAATGAAGATATTGCTTCCTTAGTCGAATCGTTAACTAACATCCAACGCCTAAAATTATCTCATCGAAAACCAGAAGACTTTGCTGCTGAAGACCACCGAAAGATATTTTTGGGAATGGCACGCGATATTCGTGTCATCATCATTAAATTAGCCGATCGATTACATAATATGCGAACCTTGCAGTCATTATCCCCAACCAGACAAAAGGTGTTATCAAAAGAATCCTTAGAAGTATTTGCCCCGATTGCTCATCGCCTTGGGATGTTTGAAATTAAAACCGAACTTGAAGATTTATCCATTCAATATTTAGAACCTGAGAAGTTTCAGATGGTTGTTGAACAACTTGATAAACGAACGCGTAACCGAGAAAAATCATTGGATGAAGTCAAGAAGAAGATTGCCGATATGATCTTGCAATATAAATTACAATTTTCAATTGAAAGCCGGGTCAAAGGTATTTATTCCATCTATCGTAAAGTCTTCGTTCAAGAACATAATTTTGATGAAGTTTATGATATTTTAGCCATTCGTTTGATTACGGATACAGTTGCCCATTGTTATGAAATTCTCGGTTACCTGCACGCGATGTTTACCCCAATCTCAAAACGTTTTAAAGATTATATTGCTGCTCCTAAACCAAATTTATATCAATCCCTACACACAACCATCATTGCCAAAGACGGTCAAGTGTTCGAAGTTCAAATTCGAACCAAGGACATGGATCAATTAGCAGAAACTGGTGTTGCCGCTCACTGGCGATACAAAGAGGGCACTAACTATAGTCCGCAAAAAGAACAAAAAGAAATCGAAGAAAAATTATTTTGGTTTCGTGATCTGATCACCCTAGCTGACAAAGAAGGTGACGCCAAAGAAGTCATGGAGAATCTTCAAAAAGATATTTTTGAAGCTCAAGTCTATGTCTTTACACCCAAAGGTAAATTAGTCGAATTGCCGAATGGATCAACCCCTTTAGATTTTGCCTACCGTGTTCACACAGGCGTGGGTCATAGTGCAGTTGGAGCGATATTAAACGGTTCTTTGGTTCCTTTAACCACAGTTTTAAAAACTGGTGATGTGATCGAAATTCGCACCTCCAATGCCTCCCCTGGTCCGAATGAAGGTTGGTTAAAAATTGCTCATACGGCGACAGCAAAAAATCATATTCGTAAATTTCTCCAAAAGAAAAATAACGATATGCTACGCGAAGAAAAAATCATCAAAGGCAAAGATAACTGCGTAGATGCATTTCGTGAACACGGTGTCAGTGAAAAAGAAATGTTGACCTTGGTCAACCAACCTAAAGTTCTTCAAAAATTTGAGATGGCAACCTTGGATGATTTATTTATTGCCATGAACAACCGTAATCCAGCACCAGCTGCTGTGATTGACTATTTAAATATCAAAAAGAAAAGCATCTTTACCTTGGGTAAAAAACCTGTCCAGACGAACAAGTCTGCGGTCTTGGTTCCTTCTGCTGGTAAAGTGGCGATCACGCTCGGTAGTTGCTGCACCCCAATCCCTGGTGATGATATCGTTGGTTTTATCACCAAAGGCAAAGGTATTACCGTTCATCGCATTCATTGTCCTAATATCACCGGTCAAAGGAATCGCCTCACGGATGTGTTTTGGAATGATCAATTGGTCACCAATCCTTACCCTGTGGATATTCGCTTGGAAAGTAATGATCGTCAAAGTTTGGTCATCGATATCATGGGTGTATTTTCCCAACTGAAAGTGTCGGTCACCAATTTGAATGCCAGTTTGCATCCAGCGACCTTAACCACCACGGTTAATCTCACCATCATGGTCACCGATGCCAAGCGACTTAACGATATTTTTAATGTATTATTAAATGTGGCTGGTGTATATCAAATTCACCGCGTCATTCATTAGAAAGAGGGAGTATGGATATTAAATTACCAAAAGGCACCAAGGATATTTTTTTAGCAGAAGCGGAAGCTTTTGAACAAGTTGAAACTGCATTGATTAATGTGGCAAAAATGTTTAGTTATGCCTCGATTCGTACACCGATTTTTGAACACACTGAATTATTTACACGTTCGGTTGGGGACAGCTCAGATATTGTTAGAAAAGAAATGTATACCTTTACTGACAAGGGTGATCGGTCTTTATCCTTACGTCCAGAAATGACGGCTGGTGTGATTCGCTCCGTGGTTGAAAACAAATTGGATGTGACTTCGGATTTACCGCTTAAGCTTTATTACGTTGGTCCAGCATTTCGTTATGAACGTCCTCAACTAGGTCGGTTTCGCCAATTCCATCAATTTGGTGTAGAAAACATTGGGATTTCTTCACCTTTTTCCGTTGCCGAAACGATCGCATTAGGCGTGACTGCATTTACAGTTATGGGATTTCAAAAAGTGACGGTCAACATTAATTCTTTAGGCGATCAAGCAACCAGAGACACGTATCGCCAAGCATTAAAAACTTATTTTCAACCTCATTTATCATCGGTTTGTCCTGATTGCCAACAACGTTATGAAACCAATCCTTTACGGATGCTGGATTGCAAAGTTCCTAGCGATCAAGCATTGGGAAAAAAAGCTCCAAGAATTAGTGATTTTTTATCTCCTTCATCATCCGCTTATTACGCGCAAGTTAAAGAAGGATTGAAAGCATTAAACATAGATGTTGTTGAATCACCTCAATTGGTAAGAGGTCTTGATTATTATTCTGATTGCGTCTTTGAATTTCATATGGTCTCGGATAAAGGGTTGGATTATGGAGCGTTAGGCGCAGGTGGTCAATATAATAATTTAGTTAGTGAACTTGGTGGTCAGCCTTTGCGTTCAGTTGGATTTGCTTTTGGTTTAGAACGGTTAATTGCCGTCCTTGCCGATTCTGGTCGACTTGAGAATGTCAAACCATTCACGGATATTTACCTTATTTCCATGATGCCGGAAACCGATATGTACGCCTTTAAACTCGCGCACAATTTCCGCCATACCAATTTTAAAACGGAATTAAATATTGAACATAAATCAATGAAGGCATCGATCAAAGCAGCGGTGAAAAAAGAAGCGCTTTACGCTGTGATTATTGGTGAGCAAGAAATGAAGGCGAATCAAGTCACCATCAAAAATTTACAAACTCAAGAACAACAACTTGTTCCTGTGAATGAAGTTGTCCACTTGATGCAACATCTCACCAATCAAGCCGGTCATCATCACCACGATGAAGCAGATGGTGAAGAAAAACATCATGATGGGGAGAAGAAATAACCATGCAATATCGCAGTCATGTCAATGGTGAATTTCGCCTTCAGCATGTCGGTCTGAAGGTAACATTGGTCGGTTGGGTTCAACGGAAACGGAATTTA
>JBIIZK010000024.1:0-8101 GCA_044346305.1 Bacilli bacterium | reverse complement strand
CATATGGGGTTGGATTTTGTCGAAAGGGAAGATTTCTTTGATGTCGAAGAAACCAAGTTTCAAGTTGTTTTGTTTGCATTCACCCTATTATAAATAAAAATTGTCATTATGAAGGATTTCCCCTCGATTGTATTTAATACTATAATAATCATATCGAGGTAGCGTATGAAAAAAGTTGTCATTATTGGTGGCGGATTAGGTGGTTTATCGGCAGCAATTTCTTTAGCTGCACTTCCTGGCTATGAAATTACTTTATTAGAAAAAAACGCCCATTTAGGCGGAAAATTAAATGTTAAAGATGTCAAAGGTTACTCGTTTGATTTAGGTCCTTCCATTCTAACCATGCCTCATATATTTGAAGCACTTTTCGCCAAGCATCATAAAAACATGGCTGACTACATTCAAATTGAACCTGTCCGTCCCCATTGGCGAAACTTTTTTGAAGACGGGAACATGATTGATTTAACCCATAAGATTGACGACATGTTGATCAATAAACAACTCACACAACAAGACTTGGCTGATTTAAAAAATTATTATGCCTACACGGAAAAAATCTATGGAGTTTCTGCGATGGTCGCTTTCGATAATCAACTAGAAAACACCTGGGAAGCGATGCGGTTTAAACCTTCCGTTAGTATCTTTTCAAACATGGATTATTTTGCAACCATGGATCAAGGGGTTCGTCGATATGTTAAAAACCCTTATTTGATTGATATATTAAACTACTTCATTAAATACGTTGGTTCGTCACCTTATGATGCACCCGCTTTGATGAATTTATTACCCTACATTCAATGGAAATATGATTTATGGTACGTCAAAGGCGGTATGTTCAACATCTCCAGAGGGATGGTTAAACTGATTCAAGAACTCCCACAAATCAAAGTGAAAACAAAGGCGGAAGTGGTTTCTGTTGAAAAAGGGACACGTCACATCAAGTCAATCAAGCTTCGTAACGGAGAGACGCTGACCGCAGATTTAATTGTCTCAAACATGGAAGCGATTCCTTTTTATGAAAAAATCACCAAGGAATCAAAAGGCTTCATCGCGAAGTACCAACGTAAATTTGAACCAGCATGCTCTGGATTTGCTCTGCACCTTGGAACCGATAAGGTCTATCCGCAACTCGCCCATCATAATTTTTTCTACTCGAAAAACTCCAAACAAAACTTTAAGAATATTTTCCATAAACGCAAACTTAATGAAGACCCAACCATCTACTTAGTTGCACCGATGCGAACCGATCCTTCACAGGGACCTAAAGGCGGAGACATCATCAAGATTCTTCCCCATATTCCGTATTTAGATCCAAAACGTCCATTTACCAAGCAAGACTATGCAACCTTCAGAGAAAATATTCTCATCAAATTAGAACGGATGGGTTTAACGGATTTAAGAAAACATATTGTTGTTGAAGAATTATGGACACCAGAAACCATTCAAGACATGTACTACTCCAATCGCGGGTCCATTTACGGCATCGTCGCCAGCAAAAGGAAAAACATGGGCTTTAAAATTCCTAAGCATTCAAAACTTTATGACAATGTTTACTTTGTAGGTGGATCAGTCAACCCAGGTGGCGGTATGCCAATGGTCGTCTTAAGCGGTCAACAAGTTGTTGAACAAATTTTAAAGAACGAAAAACTAGGATAGTTTTTTAACAAGGCGTTGAAAGCGTATCCGGTTATAACGTTGTAACCAAATCAACGGTAGATTAAAGATAAACGCATACGCAACCATGATCATCGCAATCCAAAAATCATTAAAAATAAAAAAAGTCACGCAGGGAATTATTTGCAAAAGATGCGAATACTCCGCTCTTCTGGTTTCTTCAATAAATTGAAACAAATAATCTTTTTGGGTTCCTTTTAAGTTCTTTTTCTTAAATCCTTCATTAAAAATAGTTGCCCCATCAGGAATGATTTTTTTCCATGATCGTATCTTTAATATACGTTCATAAAATAAACCTTCTTTTTCAAACTTGCGTTGTCGGTATAGCCATGAATCTTGTTTAAAATTTTCTTCAGGGGTGTGCAACGTAATTTTTGAAATCGTTAAATGATAAATTGGCCATAGAATAATATTTAACAAAAGCATGAGCCAAGTAGGAACAGGGATAAGTGGGAATAGATTCATAAATCGAGATCTCGTCCTTTCCAAGTGACTTTTTTCTTCTTTGAACGTGAGGAAGATCGGGCAAATAACCACACAAAGAAAATCAGTTGAATTGGATACGTGATGATGGTAAGGATTGAAAAGTTTCCAACTTTTCTCGCCAATCCATACGTGGCAATACCGACAAGAAAGTATCCTATGAAGTAAGCTTGTCCTTCCCACATAAATGGTGCAACTCCACTTAAGAAGGCAATAAACATTCCTGTAATCCATAAACTCACCGTTGCAAGCAACCAACCGGGAATTAAAGATGCACCTGTCGCAAAATTTTTAGTCCAACCTTCAATCAGTGACTTCATGCCTTCGGGATACATTTGGAAAACAATTGCCCCTCTTCCCGCCATCGCTCGAATGTGTTTTCCTGTGCTATCTTGTAAGGCCTTTCCAAGTGCGATGTCTTCCAAAATTGCATGTTTAGCAACTGCATGTCCATCAACCTTCCAGTAGTCATCTTTACCAATCACTTGGCAAGGTCCAAAAAAAGAACTGGCTTTGATAGAGGCACCTAATGGGGTAAACAATCCTGTTGTCATCATCACAATTAAATTAAAATATAAACTAAATCCTTCATAATTTTTTTTCATCAGGTGATACGGTTGGATGGATAAAGGCGTTTGATCTTCCTCATACATGGCAAGGATGTTTTCTAATCCTTGGGGAAGCAACACGGTGTCTGCATCCAAAAATAAATAGATACTTCCTTGCGCAGCTTTTGCTCCTTGATAACACGCCCAAGGTTTACCAAACCAACCTTTGGGTAACGCCTCCACGGATATCACCTTGGCACCATAGGTTTTTGCAATGGCAGCGGTGTTATCAGTGGAATGGTCATCAACAACAATCCATTCCCGAATAAACTTTGTTTGTGATTGAATGGATTTGAGAAGTGGATGAATTCGATTTGCTTCATTTCTTGCAGGGATGATGATTGAGACATCCAATTTCTTGTTTAGGTTTTGACTTTTTAACTTAGGAACTTGCCACAATAAAAATAACCCAGCTGAGTAAAGAATCAATGTTATGGTTAATACAATCCAATTCACAGATTTATTTTATCAAGTTATTTGAGTTATTTTTATTATCTTGAGATTCAAGAAATGTTTTATAATGAAAATGGAGAATAATTATGACACTAGCAGGTTTTCATTTCGGAATGATTGATATTGGTATCGTTGTTTTTAGTTTATTGTTTGCCATTTCTGGATTCAAAAATGGATTTGTGAAAGAAGTTCTTGGGATTGCCTCCTTTGTTGGGGCGATTGCTCTTGCTTATTTACTTGCCAATTGGGTTGAAAATCTATTGGTAACAAGTACCCCTTTGTATACACTCTTGTTTAATGCGCTCAAGGATTCAGTTTTTACCGGTAACTCCTTATATGACGTTGTGATTGACGGAAGTCAACAAGGTGCCCTTAGTGCTTTGACTGATGGTCTAACCCAAATTGGGTTGCCTGGTTTGTTAGCATCCCCACTTGCCAACATCTTGATTACATTCAATGGCACACTTGGTAGTGCCTTGGCATCAACGGCAGCTGATTTCATTCTTTTAATCACGAGTTATGTATTACCTTTTTTCATCGCTTGGGGGTTATTCGCAATTATTAGCAAGCAACTCGTAAAATTATTTGCAGGTATAAAAAGCCTTCAATTCATTGACTCGGTGTTAGGTCTTGGCCTTGGATTAGGTAGAGCGGCTATTTTAGTCACGCTTGCCGTTCTCGTGGTCATCCCTGTGACATTTGTGGTTCCTAACGTCAATGCATTTATTACAAGCGACCTTGCTTTAAATGAAAATGTCTTCTCCATCGGAAAATTTATTTACACCTCTTTACTACAACTTATCGGTACTTTTCTTAATATTTAATTAAAAAACTGCTTTTTTCATCTTTAAACATTCCCTTATTCCAATGTTTTTACTTTTATCATAATTGATAGGCGTTTTCTATAATACTCGTTTGTTTTTAGTGTAAAATTGAGACGTAATAGGGGAAATCTTATGAAAAATGAACGTTATGAATTAAATAAAAATCTTGCCCAAATGCTCAAGGGTGGGGTGATCATGGATGTGTGTAATGTTGAGCAAGCAAAAATTGCTGAAGCTGCAGGAGCGGTTGCTGTGATGGCCCTTGAAAGAATTCCTGCAGACATTCGGGCGGCTGGTGGCGTTGCGAGAATGTCAGATCCAAGCATGATTGAAGAAATTCAACAAGCCGTCTCCATTCCAGTGATGGCCAAGGTCAGAATTGGTCATTTTGTGGAAGCACAAATCTTGGAAGCGTTAGACATTGATTACATTGATGAATCAGAAGTCTTAACCATGGCCGATGATACCCTTCACATCAACAAACAAAATTTTAGTGTTCCTTTTGTCTGTGGCGCTAAAGACCTCGGTGAAGCCTTAAGAAGAATTTCTGAAGGTGCAGCAATGATTCGTTCAAAGGGCGAAGCTGGTACTGGTGACGTGATTCAAGCTGTTCGTCACATGCGAGCAATTACAGGAGAAATCCGTCGAATCCAATCACTCAATGAAGATGAGTTATTTGTCTTACAAAAACAATGGGGTGTGTCTTTAGATCTCATTAAGTATGTTCATAAAAAAGGTAAATTACCTGTGGTTTTATTTTCTGCAGGCGGTGTTGCCACCCCAGCAGATGCAGCATTCATGATGCAATTAGGTGCAGAAGGTGTTTTTGTTGGTTCTGGTATTTTTAAATCAGGTGATCCAAAAAAACGAGCGGAAGCGATTGTCAAAGCGGTCACTAATTTCCGGGACCCCAAAGTCTTGCTTGAAGTTTCACGAAACTTAGGTGAAGCGATGGTTGGTTTAAACGAAGACCAAGTCAAAGTCTTGATGGCAGAACGAGGAAAATAAATTTTTGCGTATTGGTGTTCTTGCGCTTCAAGGTGCCTTTATTGAACATCGTCATAAACTCACCTCCATGGGTGTAGAAAGTTTTGAAATTCGTCAACTTAAAGATATTGAACAACCTTTTGATGGTCTCATTCTTCCCGGTGGAGAAAGCACGACCCAAGGTCGGTTGCTTAAAGAATTAGGCTTATTCAATCCTCTTAAAAAGAAAATTCAACAAGGACTACCAACCCTTGCCACCTGTGCTGGCATGATCTTGCTAGCGACTTCAATCACTGGTCAAACCAATCACCATTTAGGAACGATGCCAATCGAAGTAACAAGAAACTACTTTGGTAGACAATTGGGTAGTTTTCACCGGCGAATTCAACATGATGGACAAAGGCTTGATTTGATGTTTGTTCGAGCACCGATTGTTGCTCTGGTCAATAAGGATGTCAACGTTTTACTTGAGATTGATAACCTTAAGGTTGCAGTGCAATATCAACATCAAATCGGTTTATCTTTTCATCCTGAATTAAGTAAACAAGATTACTTTCATCAACAATTGATTAACCTTATTCAACGATAGTTCTTTGGATTGATTCAATGAAAAATACAATCCAAAAGTTATTCAACCAAAACGGTTTTTGGTTAGCCATCCTATCGGCATTGTTCTTCAGTCTCAATGTGCCGGTGTCAAAATTATTACTACAAACAATCTCTCCTTATTGGTTAGCAAGTTTACTTTATTTTGGTGCAGGGTTTGGGATGCTCTTGTTTCGCTTTATCGGCAAACGTGACGGTGGTAGCAAAGTCAAAATCCATCATCAAATCCAATGGTTTGTTTTGATGATCTTTCTTGATATCTTAGCGCCAATTTTATTTTTAGTTGGCGTCAAAACAACCGATGGGGTTTTGGTTGGCCTACTTTCCAACACTGAATTAATTTTTACCTTGGTGATTGCTTTGGTTATCTTTAAAGAAAAATTAAATCCTACTCTATGGGTGGCGTTTTCGTTCATTTTCATCGGGGTACTCATGAGCAATGTTTCTGAAGGTGATTATCAATTTCAAATAGGACAATTATGGATTCTTTTCGCGATGGGTTTATGGGGTTTAGAAAACAACGTTTCTAGAAAACTTAGCTTGGGAAATCCGTTGAATGTCGTCATGATTAAAGGATTAGCAACTGGATTGGGAACTATGTTTATCAGTCTCTTTTTACTTGAAGCCATCCCTTCCACGCTTGAGATACTCATCTCTCTGCTTGCGGGTTTTATCATCTATGGCGGTAGTTTAATCTTTTATGTTTATTCCCAACGCACACTAGGGGCTGCAAGGGTCCAAATGATTCAGAGTTTTGCCCCCCTTACAGGAGGCATTTTGGCTTATTTATTTTTTAATGAATTTCGCTTGATTTACACTTGGATTGGCTATCTATTGGTGGTGATTGCTCTAACGATAATCGGTCAGGATTTGATGAAAAAAGATCCGAAATCAAGATAGCGGTTTCAACTCTTTATCCAAGCATTTCCAATAAAAATAGCATAAAATAATCTTAATGAAAAACCTTAAAATTGCCTTGGGGCAAATGCGCGTGATTCCCGGTCAACCTTCATTAAACTTTGCGACATTAACCAAGATGGTGAATGAAGCAAAAGCAAATAAGGTTGATTTAATTGTCTTTCCGGAATTATGCATCACCGGATATTTAATTGGCGACCAATTTCTTGATAATGAATGGGTTGATTTTGCCGTATCCTTTAATGATCAAATTAAACAACTATCAACCAATATCATAATCGTCTGGGGTAACGTTTGGACCTTGGGTGAAAATCCGACTATCACCAACAACGACTCCCGATTAGCAAAACTTAACGCGGCGTTGATTGCATACAATGGCGAATACTTAACTAGAAAAAACGGCGTTTATCCCGGCGTGTATCCAAAACGATTATTTCCAAACTATCGTATGTTTGATGATCAACGTTATTTTTTACCTGGAAGAGAATTAGAAGAAAAATTAAATCTAAAAGTGAAATCGTTTCTTGATCCACTCATCGTGAATTATCAAGGAGAAGCGATTCGCTTGGGCTTAGAAGTCTGCGAAGACATGTGGGATGACGCTTATGGATTTTCTCCATCGCAAGAATACTTAAAACAAGGTGTGGATCTTTTAATCAACATTTCCGCGTCTCCTTGGACACTTGATAAAGAAAAGTCTCGCCAAGACCAAATTAAAAAACACGCGAAGGTTCCTTTTATATTTGTGAATAAAGTTGGCGCAGATAACAATGGTAAAAATGTGGTTTTGTTTGAAGGTGGATCGATGGTGTATAACGCCAGCGGTGAACTCACCATTCAAGCAAACGAAGAAGCAGAACCTGAATTATTGATTACCCAATTAAATGAAAGAAAACTTCGTCCATCTAACCCTCAAAAACTTTATACGATGCTTAAAAAAGGCATTGCTTATTTTGATGAACAACTTTTTCAAAAGAAAGTACCTTGGATCATTGGTGTATCAGGTGGCCTTGATAGTGCCGTTTCTTTAGCTTTGCTCACCGAAGTGGTTGGTAAAGAAAGAATCTATGCTTATTCATTACCAACATCTTTTAATCAAGAGGCAACAAAATCCAACGCCAAGCACCTTGCAACCACCCTTGGGGTTCATTTTCAAGAAATCCCCATTCAGAAGATGGTGGATGCATTCTTATCTATTCAACCTCAAGCAGATTCACTCACCAAAGAAAATATTCAAGCTCGTGTTCGTGGCAGCGTCTTGATGAATATAGCTGCTGAGAAAAAAGGTGTGGTCATCAATAATGGGAACAAGATTGAAATTGCCTTAGGATACACCACTTTATATGGAGACACCATTGGCGCACTTGCCCCACTCGGTGATTTAACCAAACTTCAAATTAATGAACTGGCGATGTGGATTAACCAACGTTGGCAAAAAGAAGTAATTCCTAGTAATCTCATTGCCAAAATGGTTAACGGAGTCCCTCAATTCACTCTTCAACCTTCTGCAGAACTAAAAACAAATCAAGTCGATCCAATGAAGTGGGG
>JBIIZK010000023.1:0-8291 GCA_044346305.1 Bacilli bacterium | reverse complement strand
CCCGTCTTAAATAATCCAACTTAGGTTCTTTGACAAATGAAATGGATTGAGGATGGCGTTTATCCTGATATAAAGATTCTTGCCTTAGCGTCGTGATATCAATAGAATATTGCTCTTGTTTTATTTGCACAGTCCCATAATGAGCAAACCGGAAATTTGCATTGGGAAGAAATGTTTGCATTTGCGTTGGCAAGGCATCAGTGGTCAAATCAAAATCGGTAACTGGACGTTTAAGTAAAAAATCTCTGGTACTTCCACCAATCAACCATAAGCGAAAACCATGACTGTGAAATAAAGTAGCTAATTCAATGAATGGTTTTAGTTGCATATGATTATCATAACAAAATCCAAATCCAAATAAAAAAGGATAGATGCATGTTGCATCTATCCTATGTAGTTTGCTAACTGAAGTTTAGCGAACTTTTTCTTTTAGGTTCTTGCTGGCTTTAAAACCAACGACTTTGGTTGCAGGAATTTTGATTTTTTCAGTAGTTCCTGGCTTAACACCAATGCGAGCCTTGCGATTACGGACAGTGAAGGCACCAAATCCAGCTAACTTAACTGGTTGACCTTTACTTAAGGCTTTGGTCACTGCACCTAAGACGACATCGAGGACTTTTTCAGAATCTTTCTTACTGTGTCCTGTTTCCTTGGCGACGACTTCCACTAGATCTACTTTGTTCATATATTCCTCCTAGATCTTTCTGTCATTAAATTAGCATAGGTACAAGTTTAATGCAACTATATTACAAAATGTAGGATTCAAAAAAACATTGACAAAAACTAAATTTAGTAAGTCTATTCAACCTTCAAGGGACGATTCATCAATGTTTTAACTAATTCAGAAGGCCTTCTTTTCTCGTATAGAACACCATAAACTGCTTCTATGATCGGTAGTTTTAACCGGAATTTTTTTGCGAGTTGGTGAGCGATTTTAGCGAAGGTAACGCCTTCAACGGTTTTTTGATTGGTTAATAGAAATGGTTCTGCACTATTATCTTTTCCAATTTTTATTCCAGCTTGATAATTGCGTGAGTGCTTTGAATAACAAGTCACAATGAGATCGCCCAACCCCGTTAAGCCAGCGTGTGTTTTTAATTTTCCGCCTAAGACTTTTCCTAATCTCATCAATTCAGTTAAGCCACGGGTAACCAAAGCGGCTCTTGCATTATCGCCAAGTTTTAAACCTGTGACCACACCACTTGCAATGGCAATGACATTTTTTAAAGCGGATCCTACCTCAGAACCAATTTCATCTTTTTGAACATAAACTCGAAAATATTCATTGGAGAAAAGCTGTGAAATTTGTTCTGCTAAAGCAACATGTTTACTCACAGCAGACACCAATGTTAATTGACGATCAATGACTTCTTCTGCATGCGATGGACCAATCAAACTTACAACACCTTGAAGTAATTTTTTTGGAATTAAATGACGAATTGTTTCCGATAAGCGATTATTGGTTAAAGGATCGAATCCTTTAGCCGTATTAATAATCAGGGTTTTGCTTTTCAAAAAAGGAATTATCGAACTGACCATCGGCCTTACTGCAAGGGAAGGAACGGATAAAAGGATAAGTTGGGTATCATTGATTGCTTGAGATAAATCGTTTGTCGCAACAATTGAACTTGGTAATAAGAAGACGCCCTCAAAATACTTTGAGTTTGTATGATGATGATTGATTTCATCGCAAACTTTTGCATCTTTTGAATACATCGTTACTTGATTACCGTTATCAGCGAGAACAAGGGCAAGGGCTGTGCCCCAAGATCCAGCACCAAGAATTGTAATTTTAGTTTTCATTTTCTTTCCCTGTTAATGATTTTAATTGGTGTACCCGTAAAATCAAAACTTTCTCTAAGCCGGTTTTCTAAAAAACGTTCGTAAGAAAAATGCATGAAGATTGGTTTATTACAAAACATAATAAAGGTTGGTGGGTTTTGACTGACTTGTTCACCATAATAGATTCTTAATCGGCCACCATTAAATTCTGGGGTTTGATTCATTAGTTGAGCGTCAACCAGTAATTCATTTAAACGAGCTGTTGGTACTCTTCGTTGGGTAGCTTCATAGACTTGTTTAACAGTTTTGATAACTTGATCTAATCTGGTTTTTCTTAATGCTGAAGTATATAGAATTGGAACAAATTCCAAAAATGGCATGAGCAGTCTTAGTTTTATTGTGTACTGATGCATGTCACGATCGCCTTTTTTAGCAAGATCCCATTTGTTGACAACAAGAACCATGCCTTTATAAGCTTGAAATGCAAATCCTGCAATATGTTTGTCTTGTTCAATTAATCCATCCTCGGCATTGATGGTGACGACCACAACCTGAGCGCGTTCAATTGCTCTTAAGGAACGAATGGCGGCATATTTATCAATTGATTCAAAAATAGCGCCACGTTTTTTTAAACCTGCCGTATCAATCATGACGTAATCTGTTCCTTCAAATTGGAAGGTTGTATCAATCGCATCACGAGTGGTTCCTTCAATTGGGGAAACAATCACTCGTTCTTGTTGGAGAATGGCATTCACCAAGCTTGATTTACCGACATTGGGTCTACCAACTACAGCAAACTGTAAATGACCAACATAACTAGGTATTTCTTTATCTTTTGGTAATTGTTTGATCACGGCGTCTAACAAATCTCCAACTCCAATGCCATGAAGGGTTGAAATAGGAATTGGCGATCCGATGCCTAATCGATAGTAATCATTAATGTCGCCCATCAATTGGCCATCATCAATTTTATTGACAGCTAAAATAATTGCCTTACCCGATTTAAATAAAATCGAGGCTACAAGCAAATCATCTGCAGTGATTCCTTTTCGCCCATCAAGAAGATAAATAATGACGTCCGCTTCTTGAATTGCAATGCTTGCCTGCATTCGGATGAGATCTTGTAAAGGCCTTTTGGTTACTTCAATACCACCAGTATCAATCAACCGAAAGGAAACCGTTAACCATTCTGCTTCCGCATAAATACGATCACGAGTTAACCCAGGGGTATCGTCGGTAATTGCTTGACGCTTGCCAATAATACGGTTAAAAAGTGTGGATTTACCAACGTTGGGTGCGCCAACGATTGCAACAATTCCCTTAACCATGAGCAAAACCTACTTTTTTATGAATGATTTCTAAAATTCGTTCAACAACTTCATTAACTGTCATGAAAGAAGTATCAATTAAAATAGAATCCGATGCAGGTTTTAAAGGGGCAAATTCACGATGGGAGTCAATATAGTCGCGATGGCGTAGGTCTTCTTCAACACTATCCAGTGTGCACATGATGCCCTTAGCTAAATTTTCTTCGTATCGTCTAACGGCTCTTGTTTCTACAGACGCAATTTGGAAAATTTTGATGTTGGCCTCGGGTAGAACATACGTACCAATATCACGACCATCCATCACCACTGATTGATTGCCTGCCATTTGTCGTTGAAAGTCCACAAGAGCAAGGCGTATGGATTTATAAGATGCAATGTAAGAGACTTGGCTTGATACCTTAGGTTCACGAATTTCTAAGGCGACATTTTCTCCGTTTAAAAAGACTTCACCTGTGGGTGATAAGGTAATCTTGACGTTAGCGATGAAAGTTTCCGCAGCAGCTTGGTTTTGTGGATCAACACCTTGCCGCATGACATAGAGGGTAAAAGCTCGATACATTGCTCCGGTATCGATATAGGTAATATTGAGTTGTTTAGCGACTAATTTCGCTACCGTTGACTTTCCTGCAGCAGCAGGTCCATCAATAGCTATGATCAGTTTATTTTTCATCTTACAAAGTATATCAAAGCAACCACCAAGATGAGTAAAATAATTACCCCTGCACCTAATAACCACATAATGATTTGCATCGGTTTAAAAGATGAATTTTGGTTGATATCTTCTGAATGAAATATTTGTTTATTGAATAATCGTTCTGGATTCATTCTTAAAATTGCTTGACGATACCTAGCAAATTTCTTAATCCGAGTTAGTCTATTATTATTCCACATAAATCAATTTCTTTTTTTACTGTTTTTTTCCTTAACTTCTTCATTATAATAGGTTTATGGACCCAAAAAAACCATTAATCATTAAAGACCTCTGCATCGCATGCGGCTTATGTAACGCCATGGTTCCTTCTGTTTTTGATTGGGATGATGATGGAAAAATGAAAGCGATTGTCCAACTTGTTCCTCAAGGTAAAGAGGCAGAAGTTGATGATGCGAAAAATAGTTGTCCGACAGCCGCCATCGAAGTGAAATAACTTAACTTAATTTTTTTATAAACCGATGCGTTCGCTTGTAGGTAAATAAAGTCAACGTAATGATCACCAAATTTTTGAATATATTAAACGGCATATACATCCAAAGAACTAATGACCAATAAGGATTTTCTACCTGTGGTAAAACCGTTTGAATATAATCCAAAAATGCTTCCGGAGTTAAATTTAAAAATAACGTAAGGTACAAATCTGTAATTACCAATGCATTGAGTAGGGACGTGACCATTAACTGGGTAATAAAACCAATGATAAAACCCAAGGTAGCTGTGTTTTTATTACGATGGCGTTGATAAAGTATCACGCCTGGTAAGACAAAAGCCATCGAATAAATATAATCGGCTAGTTCACCAATACCACCTGTGGTCGTATAAAAAAGTGAAAATAAAAATCGAAAGAATCCAATAAAGATTGCAGCAAGAGGTCCAAGAGAAAAACCACCAATGAAAATAACAACCTCTGATAGGTTAAGTTCTAAAAATAAAATGACCGGAATACGAAGAATAGGTAAATAGAGAATATAAGTGAGTGCAGACATCATCCCAACCAATGTCATCCATCGCATTCTTTTTGTTGAAAAATAACTATTTTTTTCCATGAATAAGTGAATCTACAAAATCAATTAACTCCTCAGATTGATCAAAACTAAATTTAATACTTTTTTTGGTCGTGGTTACTTGACCGCCGAAAAGTTGTTTAATTTTTTGTTCATTGACCGGATTAACCACTTGAGGTTTATGTTGTTTAACTAACGATTCAAACTCTCTGACAGATAATTTTTCTTTGATTAACTTCATCACTAAGTTATCAATTAATTCAGGATCTAAACTAACTAAAATTTTAGCATGACCATAGGTAATGGTTTGTGCGTTAATCAGTTTTCTAGTAAACACTGGCAATTTTAATAATCGAAGTATATTGGACACTTGTGATCGAGAATAATGCATGATTTTTGCCAACGCAACTTGGCGGTACTGATAACCATCAATTAGTGCTTCGCATACAAGCGCGATTGCCATTACATTTTGAATGGCTTCTTCTCTTAATGATGCTAAGAGAACCAATAACATTTCTTCATCAGACATATTCGTAAGCACAACCGGGACTTTTTGGAACTTTAATAATTTTGTGGCGTACCAAATTTTTCTGCCTAAAACAATTTGATAACGTCCATTCACTTGGCGGACAATCAATGGACTTAAGATCGGTTTATCGGTTAACGTTTCTAATAAGTCTCTTAACTGATCACTGCGAATCGTTACTTCTTTTAATACTGGAATATCATCAATCATCAATGGATTAAGGTCTCTTTTGGCCAAAGATTTAAATTGTTGTTCAAGTTTTTGAACAATGTCTCTTGAACTATATTTTTCAATTAAACTTGATAGCCGTTGATTAATAATCGGTTTACGATCTGCCATGATCAATTACCTCTTTTGCAAGTGCTAAATAAGCTTCTGCTCCACTGGATGTAGGCCGATACAAATGAATCGGCATGCCTTTTGCACTCGCTTCTGCCAAGGACACGTTACGTGGAATTTGTGTATAGAATGTATTTTCTTTGAACAAGCCTCTGACTTCTGTCGAGATTTCAGTCGCAAGCCGCGTTCGAGGATCATACATGGTTAATAAAAATCCTTCGATTTTTAACATAGGATGATAATCTCGTTGCACTTGTTTAATTGTTGCAAGAATTTGAGCAACCGCCTCCATCGCAAAATATTCACATTGGACTGGGATGATGACACTATCACATGCAACAAGCGCCGAAACTGATAACCACCCAAGTGAGGGTGGGCAATCAAGAATAATAAATTCATGCTTATCTTTGATTTTAAGGAGTGCTTTCTTTAGTACTTCATAAGGTTGATCTAATGATTGAGAGGTAATCGCATTTTCTACGGTTGCTAATTGTAAAGATGCTGGTAAAACCGATAATGATTTCATCGCCGTGTAAATAATTGCTTCTTGTATCGAGGTTGAATTTGCCAAGACATCATAAATACTTTGTTTAAGCGTTGCGACTTCAATACCAACCCCGCGAGTTGAATTACCTTGGGGATCAAGATCCACGAGTAAAACTCTATGACCAAGTTGTGCCAGGGCGCTGGCAAGAGAGATGGCAGTTGTTGTTTTTCCAACACCGCCTTTTTGATTAGCGATGGCAATGACTTTTCCCATTAAAGTCTATTATAAAGGAGTTTTTTTAATCTGTGAAAACATTCGCGGATAGGCGATAGGAGTTTCCGATTTTTTTTCAATAATTAATAACGATCGTTGTTCGTGCTCAGTGGGTAGTCGAAGCGTCTTTACTTCTACAATCGAGGAACCCAAAACATTTAAAGCATGCTTAGATAAAGCTATTTCAGATAAGTAATCTTTTCCTTTGTATACAAGCGCTTGACCACCAACTTTAAGAAGCGGAATCATGAGTTCAAGTAGGATGGGTAAAGGTGCTACTGCTCTGGCGACAACAAGATCAAAAGGAACAAAACCTTCACTTCTAGCCAACATTTCTGCTCGTTGACTTATCACATTGATTTTTTTAAGTTGTAAAGTCGCAATGACCTCAGTCAAAAACGCTGCTTTCTTTTGGGTAGGTTCTAACAAGGTTATGGAAAATTGGGGATAAATAATATTTAAAGGAATACCTGGAAACCCTGCTCCTGAACCTACATCAAGCATGCTACCCTTGCCTTGCCAAAAAGAAACAGGAAAACATAAACTATCGTATATTCCTTTTTCTCTGATCATTTCAATGGTTTGATGAGCGGTTAAATTAAAGGATTGGTTCGTGCGGTGAACCAAGGCTGCGAATTGATCAAGTTTCTTGATTTGATCATCAATAAAAGGGACACCAAGTTGATGTAAAGCAAGTTTAAGCTGGGCGATTTCCATAAAATGTCCCTCTTTTTATTTGCATAACTAACAAGGAAATATCACTTGGATTTACACCAGAAATTCGCGATGCTTGGCCAATCGTAAGCGGTCTAACTTTGTCTAATTTTTGTCTTGCTTCCATCGCCATGCCTAACAGTGAAAAATAATCAATCGTATGAGGAATCGATAAGTCTTCGTATTTTGAGAAGGCTTGGGCTTGTTTAATTTCTTTTTCTAAATAACCGACAAATTTAATATTAATTTCAAGTTGATTCAATAAGGTATCATCAACAATCCAATCCCGTAATGATGGAAAGAATGCAACTAAATCTTGGTAATGAATTTGTGGTCTGCGTAACAATTCATAGGCTGTAATCCCACCTTGTAAAGCTCCTTGATTTAAAGTTGCTAAAAAACCATTAATAGAGGGATTGGGTCTAACAGAAATACTTTTTAGATGTCCTTCTAATTCCTTCATATGCTTTTGCTGATCTAAATAAATTGCATATTGATTTTCTTTAACTAATCCAATTTGATAACCAAGCTCAGTTAATCTTGACTCGGCATTATCATGACGGAGCAAAAGACGATATTCAGCACGGGAAGACAATAAACGATAAGGTTCTTGGGTGCCTTTTGTGACAAGGTCATCAATCATCACACCAATATAAGCTTGATCTCTTCGGAGAATTACTGGGGATAATTTTCTAATTCTTCTCACCGCATTGATGCCTGCCATGATGCCTGCACCAGCGGCTTCTTCGTAGCCTGAAGTCCCAAATATTTGACCAGCACCATAAAGACCAGGCCATTTTTTAACTTGTAAAGTTAAATCAAACTGGGTAGGCACAATCGCGTCATACTCAATCGCATAAGCATATTTTAAGAAAATAGCTTTTTCTAATCCTGGTAAAGATCGAACCATTTTTTCTTGGATCTCAGGAGGCATGGATGTTGAAAAACCTTGTAAATACATGGAATCTGTTTCTGCAGATTCTGGTTCAATAAACAACTGATGGCGTTCCTTGTCTGCAAAGCGAACAACCTTATCTTCTATAGAAGGACAATAACGTGGTCCTACACCTGTCACAAGACCACCGAACATGGCGGATTTTTTTAAGAAGATAAGGTTGTTCGCTTT
>JBIIZK010000041.1:0-6228 GCA_044346305.1 Bacilli bacterium | reverse complement strand
TAGGAATGAAAATTAGTATTTAGCAGGAAGAACTGTTTTTAATCGTTGATTAAAGTGGTCACGCGTCATCATTAAAATTGTTCCACAACCTAGGCATTTAATTTTGATGTCAGCTCCAATTTTAACAACTTCAAACATGGATGAACGCTGAAGACATGGATGAGGTTTTTTCATCTCAACGTGGTGACCAACTTGATAAGATGGAATCATTTTCATCGAATAAGTTCCTTTGCAGCAGTTTGCCAGTCTTCGTACCAAGTCATAGGAAACTGATGGCGAAAATAGGTGAATTGACGTTTAGCATATCGGCGAGTGGATTGTTGAATCAAATCGATGGTACTTTGTAAATCGATATCCCCTTTTAAGTGGCGAATTACCTCTTTGTAACCAATCGCTTGAAGGGCTTGAAGTTGATCGCCAAACCGAGTGATTATGTTTTTTACTTCATTGATTAATCCTTGCTGAAACATCTTTTTAACACGTTCATCAATACTTGCATATAAATCATCGCGATTTGGATTCATGCCAATCCATGTCGCTGGAAATAAGATTTCTTTTTTTTGTTCGAATTCTTGCTCAGTTTTTGTTTTTCCCGTCGCGAGGAGGATAGCGATGGCCCGAAGTACACGACGCCGATTGTTTGGATGAATGCGTTGACTTGAAGTTGGATCAATGGTGACTAAATATTCGTGAAGTTTCTCGTTACTTAATGTTTCAAACTTTCTTAAATCAGGATTACTTTCATGCTGAGCAAAACTAAAATCGAACAAACTAGCTTTTATATAAAGACCAGTTCCACCAACAAGAATAATTCGTGGATATTTCTTATGCAATAAATCAAATAATTGACGAGCCTCACGTTGATAACGGGCAACCGTCATCGATTCTTTGGGCGAGATAACATCAAACAAATAGTGCTCGATTCCTTTTAATGAATCCAAATCTTTATTGGTACCAATGTCCATTCCTTGATACATTTGAAAGGCATCTGCATTAATTAAAGGAGCATGCCAAGCTTTTGCTAACGTCGTGGCAAGGGAAGTTTTTCCAGTGCCTGTTGGTCCACCAATGATATAAATCATTTTAAAATCCTGAACGGTTGAACATTGATTCTAATTGCCGTTTGGAAAATTGAACCATGGTCGGACGACCATGCGGACATGTGTAAGGAAATTGACAATCAAGCAATCGATTGACTAACGATTGCATTGCTTCTAGCGTAAGTAAATCCTGAGCTTTGATACTTGTCTTACAAGCTTTTGAGGCTAAAGCATACAATCTTAGTTTATCTGGTTGTAAATTTGGTTCTTCAAATAATTGAAGAAGTAAATCTTCAACATAGATTTGCGCTTGATGCAGAGCCCATGAAGGAATGGTGTTTACTTTAAAGACGTTTGATCCAAATGCTTCTAATTCCAAACCAACAGATTTAAGCAATTGAAGACGTTCTTCCGTTAATAACTTAACTTCACTTGGTTTGAGATCCACCATCACAGGGACCAAGGGGGCAACAGCCAATTGTTTATCTTTAAGTAATTCAAGTTGGCGTTCATACCGAATTCGTTCATCTGCTGCGTGCTGATCAATGAGATAAATACTTCCTTGATCATCACTACAAACAAGATAAGTAAGATGCATTTGCGCAATTACGGAAAGCTTCATCCGTTGACGTTGTTGTTCAAACGATATGGGAATCCAAGTATTGACGTCGTTGGTTTCTTTAATTTGAGGATGGTTTGATTCAAAAATTGGTTGCTTGATAGGCGACGATTCATACGTTCCCATCGGTGATAAGTTTTCTTTTTGTAATGCTTCCTTGATTGCAGGAATTAAAGCAAGTTTAAGGCCTTCTTCTTTTGATAATCGGACTTCTTTTTTAGTGGGGTGAACATTGACATCCACCAAACTTGGATCAACCTTGAAGTGCAAAAAAATCCAAGGATATCTCACTGGTGGTAAAAATGGCCGATAGGCTTCAAGAATGGCTTGATTGATTTTCGGTAGGGTGACGGATCGACCATTGACTAATGTGTAGATCGCGTAGCGATGACTCTTTGCTAAACTTGGTAATCCTAGAAATCCTTGGATGCTAACATCATGCGATTGAAACACAAATGGTTTAATTTGTTGGGTGGTTTCTTTGCCAAAGATTTGCGTCATGATGCTAAGTACATCCCCGCGACCATCGGTGACAAAGACTGTGGATTGATCCATCACCAATTGGAAAGCAATGCTTGGATGACCTAGGGCAATACGAGTCACCACATCAATGATGTGACTACTTTCAATATAATCATTCTTTAAAAACTTTAATCTTGCCGGGGTGTTATAAAATAATTGTTCAACCGTAACAACCGTGCCTTGACGACTCGCTGTAGGTAGCATTGTGGTTTGACCATCATTGATTTTTAATTGGTATCCAGGGCCAGTTCCATCGGACGAGGTAATCGTTAGATTCGATACACTTGCAATTGAAGGAAGGGCTTCTCCGCGAAAGCCTAAGGTTTTAATTCTGAACAAATCATATTCATCACGAATTTTACTCGTGGCATGGCGAACGATGGATTGGCTAAGATCGATTTGATTCATCCCTTCTCCATTATCACGAACTTCCATAAACGTCCGTCCAGCATGTTCAATGCTAATTTCAATTCGGGTTGATTTTGCATCAATCGCATTTTCAACCAATTCCTTAATCACACTACCTTGGCGCTCAACCACTTCACCAGCAGCAATCATGTTGCTTAATTGAGAAGAGAGAATTTGTATCTTATTCATTCTCTTAACCTTGTTTTTTCTTTAATTCCATCAACACTTCTAATGCTTGCATCGGAGATAGGGTTAAAGGATCAATTTGCTTTAATGCTTTTTCTAATGGTGAGATTACCGGTTGAATATCTTGAAGTGGCAAGATATTGGGTTTAGTTTCTAACATGGTGAGAATCGATTTTGCACGTTGAATTAAAACATTGGGTAATAAGGCCAATTGGGCGACATGAATCCCAAAAGATCGACTCATCGACCCATGCCTGACTTTGTAAAGAAACGTCACTTGATCATTTTCTTCATGGACAGCAACATGCATATTCTTTAACGATGGCATCGTCTGTTCCAATTGGGTAAGTTCATGGTAATGAGTGGAGAATAATGTTTTTGCTCGTAATTGAATGGTGGCATATTCTATGATTGCCTGGGCAAGTGCCATCCCATCAAAGGTTGCGGTTCCTCGACCAATTTCATCAAAGATTAAAAACGAACGATCACTCGCATTCGCAAGGGCGTACTGAGTTTGCGTCATTTCCATCATGAACGTGGATTGACCACCTACCAAATCATCACTTGCACCAATACGGGTATAGATCGCATCCAACCACATAATATTTGCACGTTTCGCTGGAACAAAACATCCGATTTGCGCCATAATCATTAACAATGCAATTTGACGCATGAAGGTTGATTTGCCTCCCATGTTTGGACCGGTAAGTAAGATGGTATTGGTGCGAGCATCCATGTGAAAATCATTGGCAACGAAAACTGATTTTTTCATCACTTTTTCAATCACTGGGTGACGTGATTGTTCAATATCAAAAGATTTTTCATCATGAATGGTAGGACTAACAAATTGATATTGACCACTGACGATGGCAAACGCTGCCATCACATCAAGATATGCCAATGTATCTGCTAATTTTTGGAATTCTGTTGTAAAGGTTTGTAGTTTCATCGCAATCGAGATAAAGATCTTTTCTTCTAAATGTTTTTGCATGTCTTCAGCATGAAGCAAATCACTTTCTAATGCTTTTAATTCTTTGGTGATGAATCGTTCTGCATTGGCTAAGGTTTGCCGACGATCATAACCGTATTCAGGTTTGATTGATCCTAACTGACCATTGGAAACTTCTAGGTAATAACCAAACACTTGGTTATAACCAACTCTTAAATTTTTAATTCCAGTTCGAAGTCGTTCATTTGCTTCTAAGGCAAGTAAGGATTTTTTTCCATCTTTTGCCAAGCTAAGCCATCGATCAAGTTCAGCATCATATCCAAGCTTAATCAAATTGCCTTCTTTTAATGATACGGGAGGGTCTTCATGAATGGCAGCCGTTAAAAGCGTGACTATATCTGGAAAGACTGGCAACGATTCAAGTAAAATTTTTGCTAATGAAACATCAAAAGATAGAAGTAATGCTCGTAGCGCGGGAAGTTGTTTTAAGGTTTGTTTTAAAGACAATAAATCGCGAGCATTGACTTGCATGAATTGAATTCGCATGACAATTCGAGGAATGTCATAAACCTCTTTAAGAAGTGAGCGAATGGATTCTAATGATAAAAAATTCTTAAGAAGCGTATCGATAAGCCCATGGCGCATCCGAATCGTTGGTAAATGTGTGCTTGGTGTCATCAACCATTGGGTTAAAAGTCTTGACCCCATAGGTGTCAACGTTTCATCCAACAACCAATAAAGGGAACCGTAGGTTGTTTGATGTTTAATCGATTTTAAAACTTCTAAATTTGCTAAGGATACGCTATCGATTTTTAATGATGATTGTCGATCCATTCGTTTCAATGGTCGTAAAAAGCTTAAGGAACGCTTTTGTGTGGATTGCAAATAATCTAACCAACGCTGATAGGTTAATTTTTCCAATTCTGAAAATGGTTCTTTTTGATCAAGAATCGATCCATCTTCTTGAATAGAAACTGCAATATTGAGTTGCTGACACGGTTCAATAAGTTTCAAACTTAATGATAGATTGACAACGATTTCGTGACAATTCAACTTTTGCAAATAAGCAAGTAGACCATCCATTTGTTTTTCAAGGTAATCTAAGTAAATATCACCCGTGGTGATATCACCAAACACCAAGACAAATCGCAAGGCATCTTCACTTATCGCCACTAAAAAATTGTGAGCTTTTTCCGTAGCCTCAACAAATGAACCTGGTGTATAAATCTGAGTTACATCACGTTGAACCAAACCTTTGGCAGCACTTGCTTCTTCAAGTTGCTCAACAATCCCAACTTTATAACCTTTTTCAATGAGTTTTTTTATATAACCTTTGGACGCATGATAAGGAACCCCACACATGGGAACGCGTTCTTCTTGCCCAGCACTTTTTCCAGTTAACACCAATGATAATTCCCGAGAAGCAATTTTGGCGTCCTCGAAAAATAATTCATAAAAATCACCAAGGCGAAAAAAAATAAGCGTATCTGCATGTTGGTCTTTGATGCGCAAATATTGCATCATCATTGGAGTGTAAGGTGCAGTGCTTTTGTTTATCATTTCACCTTTCATCATACCAAATTAGGTGAATGATGACTTACTCAATAATCGATTGAAGTTGGTTTAATAAAGGCGATAACTGCTCTTTTAAATTGACATAATTCACAACAAGCGGATGTTGATCAAATTCAGCCTGACATTGTTTATATGCTTCTTGGTGTTTTTTATAAATGTCAGCATCGGCAATATGCTTCATCATGATTTTTTGATGATGCTTCATTAACGCCTGTTGATCATTTAAAAAAGGATCTTTTAAAATTTGTTCTCTTAATAAAAAAAATTGCTTCACTTCAGGCAATGTTTGAATTGCCTTCGCTAATTGATCAATTCCTTCATCAAGCTTGGTCATCGACTAAGGTTCCAAACAGGGTATAAGCGTTTGCTTCATCTATCCTGACTCGAACAATTTTTCCAATCAGTTGATGATTGCCAATAAAATGAACAAGCTTGCTACTTTCCGTATAGGCAGATAATTTTTCTGGATTGTTTTTGCTTACGCCATCAACCAAAACAGAATAGATTTTTCCGACCATTAAGATAGATTTTTCTTTGGCAATTTTATCAACCAATTCTTTTAAGCGATAAAATCGTTTTTGTTTTTCTTCATAAGGAACATTATCTAGCATTTTGTGAGCTGGAGTTCCTTTTCTTGGTGAATAAATAAACGTAAAGGTTGCTTCAAATCCAACTTTTTCTACCAAATCCATCGTCCCTTGAAATTGCGCTTCGGTTTCATTGGGAAACCCAACAATGATATCTGTAGTTAAGGTCACATTGGCAATTGTTTTTTTCATTTTTTCAACAAGGTCAAGATACGAGGCAACGGTGTAGCGTCTTGCCATTAACCGTAAAATCATATCGTCACCAGCTTGAAAAGGAAGATGAATATGATTCATAATGTTGTCGTGTTTGGCAATCATCGTTAACATCTCATCGGTAAAGTC
>JBIIZK010000022.1:0-8340 GCA_044346305.1 Bacilli bacterium | reverse complement strand
GGTAATCACTTTTTCCTTACTTGCTTGTTCGATATCAAGGTATTCTGGGTAATCAATATTGACTTCAATCAACGACAAGATATCAGCAAGTCGTTGCCGAATCGGAGCAATTTTTTCACTGGTTTGCCCGGTTAGCGATAACAAGGATAACCGCTTGGCTTCGATGGTGGTCGCTTGAATGACATCGTGAATTGCTTCCGCTTGAATCAAATCCATTTTTTGATGCAGAAACGCTCGCGAAGAAAATTCACCTGGATTGGCGTTTCGTGCTCCTTTGGCAATCAATGTCTCGATGAGTTGATAGGCAATCAAGGGTGACCCATGGATGATAATCTCAAGCAAATCTTCACCGGTAAAACTCTTAGGTTCCATGTATTGAATCACAACGGCTTGATCGATGATTTCAATACCATCACGAATGGTACCAAGGTGAACCCCACGTTCTTTTTCTAACGTTAAGTCTTTAGAAAAAATAGAAGAGAACAAAGAAAAAGCTTGTGGTCCAGAAAGACGAACAATCGCCAACGCACTTTTGGTTGGAGGGGTTGCTAAGGCTACAATCGTGTCACTTAATTGGTGCATACATGATTAAAAAAGCCCTTTCGGGCTTATTGGTTATGGAATATAACGGATACAAATGGCTCGGCGGTGTCCTTCGCCTACACTTTCCGTTTTAATGTTTGGCATCCCGGTTAGTGCCCCGTGGACCATTCTTCTTTCATCTGCTGGCATTGGATCGAGTGTGACGTCTTGTTTGGTTCTACTGACATCACGGGCAATCCGTTTTGCAATCGCAACCACTTTGTCGTATTTAGCTTCTTTGTAATCGTTCACATCTAACAAAATTC
The DNA here is from genome assembly GCA_044346305.1 of Bacilli bacterium. Taxonomy (GTDB): domain Bacteria; phylum Bacillota_I; class Bacilli_A; order RFN20; family CAG-826; genus UBA970. The sequence continues at coordinate 7,492 of JBIIZK010000022.1, read as the reverse complement.
GGAAACGTTTCTTAAATTTACTTGAGGTTGCTAGGCGAACTAATTCATTTAATGCTTGGAGGGTTATTCCGTTTTTACCAATTAAAATGGGATTACGTTCTGAATTGATGGTGATGTTGATGATGTCATCTTTCAATACTGTTTTTGCAGTAATTTGAATACCTAATGAAGCAATGGTTTTGATTAAATAAGCTTCTGCAAAGGCAATGGCATCTGATACTTCATAGACTTCAACGACTAGTTTTCTAGAAAAGATTCCGGTTTTTTCATCAACAATTTTATAGGATAAGTCGTTCGCGGGGATCTTTAATTCTTTTTCCGCTTGTGCCAAAACATCTTCTAAAGTTTTTGCGGTATACGTTTTCATTTTTTAGCACCTCCAAGAAAGCGACGTGTTAATAAGGTTTGCGCTAATGAAATCAAGGCACCAATAAACCAATAAATTCCCATCGCGCTAGGTAGTGAGAAACCCATAACGATGATCATGATAAACATGACATTACTAACCATATTGGCTTGTGATTGAGAGGATTGGGCAGCACTACTTTTCACTGTATGGGCGACTTTCTTTTGTGCTTGTTTTTGAAACCACATCGGTAGTTTCATCGCAATAAATTGAGCTGCGGTCATCAGGATAAAGATAACAACTGCTGTCCACCATGAAGCTTGGAACCAATTGCTAGTGATGGTTCCACCTAATGGAGAAGAAAGATTTAATCCTAAGAAACTACCTGTGGCTAAGATGGCAGATCCGGTCATCGCTCCCCAAACGGCAATAAAGACTGGGAACTGAACGAAGGCGATTAAGATTTGATTAAATGGATTAACGCCATGTTTTTGGTAGATGGCCCATTGTTCTTGTGCCATTCTTTGTTTTTCATATTGGTTTGTATTTGCGTTTGGATATTTGTTTTGTAACTTGGCAATTTCTGGTTGTAATAAACTCATTTTTTGAGATGCTAACGTGGATTTAAAGGTCACAAGAATCATCAATCCACGCACGACGATGGTGGTGAATAAAATCGCCAACACTTGGCTTAAACCAGAAATATTTGATGTAAAGGTGGAATTAAAGAATTCAATGAGAAAGGCAACAGGGTAAACAAACAACCCTTCAATTAAACCACGAGAGAATGCTTCTGCCCATGTTTTACCTTCAAATAAATATTCACCATCTGGACCATAACTTCCGTCCGTGGTGGTAATACAAGAACGATATTGAGCAGCGAACTCGTTAATTGTATTTTTATAAAGTTGAGTGAAATCTAGATTCGGTGCTACTGAGGTTTCTGGTAAGTCTTGTTTGATTTCGTTAACCCAACGGTCCCAATTGCTCCATAACACAGAATTGACTCCAAGGAATTTCACATATCCGTAATTGTAGAGGATGTCGTCATCATCCAAATTTGCTTGATTGTTGTTGGTGGCAGCGAGGGTTGCTTCTGCTAAAACTTTTTCGTCCATTGCTAACCAAAAATCATCTGATGGAGCGTCAAAACCATTTTCTTCTGCCTGTTCAATAATGCCGGCAAGACCAGTGTTTGCAACGAATTGGTTTGGATTATCACTGACGTTACCACTTTCAAAAGCGTACATAACGCGGCTAATATCTTGGGGTGAACAAAAGCTTGCAGTACAAGAAGACAAGACAAATAAACCACCCATTAAAATGACGAGTTTGTGTGTTTTAGATAGTGGTTTCAAGTGATTTTCCTCCTTAAGGATGAAAGTTGATTGAGTAAATGATTTTGATTTTCTAAGAATGTTTTATCTAAATACAGATGACGCACAATCACGATATAATCGATTGGTTCTGTGAGCACGAATTGCTTGCTAAGCATCATTCTAATTTGGCGCCTAATTTTATTTCGAACAACAGCAATCCCTATTTTTTTACTTACAGAGATACCAATTCGGGTTTCACCAGTTTGTTTTTTTGATCCATAAATGGTGAACTCAGGCGACTTAATATGAATCTTTTTAGCAAGAACAATTTGGAAGTCAGCGTCTTTTAGTAAACGATGACTGCGTTTCACAATGAAAAATCCTTAAGCAGAAAGCTTGGTTCTTCCTTGTTGGCGACGTAATTTTAAGACCTTACGGCCACCCTTGGTTGCCATTCTTTGACGGAACCCATGAATTGAGGCGCGACGTCTTTTGCTTGGTTGATAAGTGCGTTTCATCCGAAAACCTCCAGGTCATACTTTGAAGTATGCGCATAAAATTATAGTCATTTTATCGGTTAAAAGTCAAAAGAAAACAAATATTTTTATGGAAGAGAAAATATTGTCAATGGTCATATTTAAAATTACTTCAATAAATAAGTGGTTTTTACAGTTTTCCCCATGATTAAATGTGGAGAATGTTTTTCCACATAGTTATCCACATAAGCAAGATGTGGAAAGTGTGGAAACTGGTTAAATATCGATACTTTTTATGGTTGAATTGTGGACAATTAATTTTTAACAAATTTATAGGTGTTTTTTTACACACTGCATATCTATAATGATGGGCATATGGTAGCTCCAACTTTATCAGAAATAGCTCAACTCTGGGACCGTGTCTTGGAACGGCTTCAAACCAAAATTAACGATCGACATATTTTTGACTCTTTCTTTGCTGACACTTATATTCACGCGATTGATGCGAATGAAATTAAGGTGCTTGTTAATTCTGGATTGGCATCAAATTTACTATCCACTAAATACATTGATGTGTTAGCGTTGGCGGTCGCGGAAGTCACACAAACAAATTTCAAATTGGTGTTTTTGCAAAAGGGTGAGTTAGAGAAAAATATCAAAGCAACTGAGAAGAAATCTTCGTTCTTTGCCAATTCATTTGTGAATAGAAAATACACATTTGATAATTTTGTGGTTGGTACCTCTAATCGTGAGGCACATCAAGCGGCAGTTTTAATCGCATCTAACCCTGGGAAATTATTTAATTATAATCCGTTGTTTATTTATTCGCAGTCTGGGTTAGGGAAAACACATTTGCTCCACGCGATTGGTAATTATGTTCGGGAAAATGCGCCAAGCCTTAAAGTGCTCTATATTACCACCGATGATTTTGTTGATGAATTTATCAAGTATGTGAGTGGTGAAAAAGATTCTGATAATATGAAAGATTTCTTCAAAGCGGTTGATGTTTTGATGGTGGATGATATTCAATTTTTATCTGAAAAAGTAAAAACAGAAGAAATGTTTTTCCATATCTTTAATTATTTGGTGAATGCTGGAAAACAAATTATTTTAACGAGCGATCGTCACCCAAGCGAAATACGTGGCGTTGAATCGAGGTTAGTAACGAGATTTAATTCTGGATTAACCATGAACATTACCGTTCCTGATTTACCGACACGAGTGGCAATTTTAAAAAAGAAAATTGAAGCAAACGGGTTAGATATTACTTATTTTGATGAAGAGGTTTTTCATTTTTTTGCTGAACGTTTTTCTAACAACGTCCGTGAATTAGAAGGAGCGTTGAATCGGTTGGTTTTTTATGTGATCAACATTAAACAAACCAAACACATCACAATGGAGGTGGCGATTGAATCCGTTCAACCATTGATTGGTAGTGGGGTACCCTTAAGTTCATTAACTGAAAATAGAATTATTAATACCGTGGCGGATTATTACAATTTAACCACTCAACAACTCACAGGAAGAATACGTACCAACCAGATTGCCATGGCTAGACATATCGCAATGTATTTAATCAGAACCTTATTGGATGTTCCTTTTTTAAAGATTGGCGCGTTGTTTGGTGGCAAGGATCATTCGACGGTCATGAACGCTGTAAAAAAAGTGGAGAAATCGTTGAAAATAGATGAAGCGATTGCAACCGCGGTAGATCAACTAGAAAAACGTTTAAAAAAATCGTAATTGTCGCTAGAATTTAACCATCTTATTTTAAAGAATTATGTTAAAATAAATCAAGTAAAAGATAGCAAATAAAGTTATCCACCAAATTCACACGACTTATTACTATTATTAAATTCTTTAAGGAGAAATATAACCTATGAAATTTACTGTCAACCGTGAAGAATTATTAAAAGCATTAAATATTGCAAGTAAGGCTATTGCAATCAAAACCCCAATTCCAGTTCTTAGTAATTTTAAAATGGTGGTGAATGATAAAGGATTGACCATCATTAGTTCAAATAATGAATTATCGATTGTTACAAGAGTCACTTATTCAAGTAAAGGGAAAACATTTCTCACTGATACCAAACACGGTGGAACCTTGGTCAATGCAAAATTATTCAGTGAAATTGCTAGAAAAGTTGTTGGAGAAAATTTGAGTGTCGAACTCTTTGATGACACGATTGTTAATGTTGGTGATGGACGCTCAAGTTATAAATTAAACTCAATTAAGGTTGAAGAATATCCTGAATTAGATCTTGATACGGCAGGTGTCTCATTAGATATGGACACAAAGACGTTAAAGAAAGTCATTGAACAAACTGCCTTTGCTGCCTCCACCAAAGAACAACGACCAATCATGACTGCGGTTAATTTTGAAGCCTCTGATGGTAAATTAACTGCCACTGCAACCGATTCTGCTCGGTTATCAAGAAAACAAATTAATATTAATAAACCAGTGAAGTTTGTGAGTAATATTCCGGCAAAAACCTTATCTGAAGTCATGTCGATGATGGAACAAGAAACAACCATCACCCTCTCCTTTACAGAAAAACGTGCCACCTTTGAGTTTGGTAACACCTTGGTGATCTCTCGATTGATCTCTGGAGAATATCCTAATACCAACAACATCATCCCAAAAACTTCTAATTATTATTTAACTGCTAATGCCAAAGAACTTCTTTCTGTTATGGAACGAGTTGCTCTTTTGTCGGTAGAACGTGAAAACGTGGTGAAGTTAACCATGAGTGAAACCGCAGTCGAAGTGTCTAGTAAATCAGCACAAGTGGGATCTGCCAGTGAACCACTCACTAAGTTTTCATTTAGTGGTGACCGGTTTGAGGTAAGTTTTAATGCATTTTATCTCATGGAAGCAATACGTGCTTTTGGAGCAGAAGATATCAAAATTGGATTTATAGGTGATATGAGGCCTTTTGTATTAAAAAACGATAAAGATGACTCCCTCATTCAGTTAGCAACGCCAGTGCGCACGTATTAGTTGTTTAAACGCATTCTAGAGGGTGGTTAGGGAATATTTATATTCCCTAATTTTTGTTTCTTATGGTAAAATTATAGAGGTTATAAGATGGAAAAACATACGACCATAACGGAAGTAGAGATACACACCCCCTATATCCAATTAGGCCAATTAATTAAAAAGATTGGTTTGGTTGAATCTGGTGGAGAAGTGAAAGCCTTCTTAAACCAAAACCCAATTCAAGTTAACCAAGTTCCCGAACAAAGACGGGGACGAAAACTCTATCCTGGGGATCGTGTAATCGTGTTAACACAACACATTACCATCAAAGGTTTATGACGATTGATCGTCTAGAGTTGGTTCACTACCGTTCTTATACAAATATCCAGCTCACATTCGATAAACAGCTTAATGTGTTTGTTGGGAAAAATGGCGCAGGAAAAACCAATATCGCGGAAGCGATTCATTTTCTTTCCTTAGCTAGATCCTTTCGCACCAGTGATGATCAAGATTTAATTCAAAAAGGTCAATCTTTTGCAAAAATCAAAGCAAACATTGACTTACAAGGGCGAAAACAAACCTTAGAGATTGTGATTACCCCTAAAGGAAAAAAAATCCTTCTCAATCAAAAACCCATTAAGAAACTATCTGAATTATCAAAAGTCATCCATGTTTTGTTCTTTGAACCAAGGGATGTGATGCTGTTTGATGATTTACCGAAAGTAAGAAGAAAATTCCTCGACACTCATCTGAGCAAACACCAAGAACGCTACCTTCAACAGTTAAGCCAGTGTGAAGCGTTATTAGAGGAACGGAATCTATTATTAAAAAGTGGGCAACCCAACCGAGATCACCTTGCCGTCTTAACTCGGCAATTGATTGAGGCAAGTTATCCGATCGTGGTTGCTCGAACGTCTTATGTCGAGCAATTGAATCGGGTGATGGGTAAAATCACAAGCATGGTCAAGGGATTAACCGTCGATATCCAACTTCAATATGTTCCCTTCCTTAATCCCGCAGTGAACTTCTTTGAAGAAGCTTCCAAGTTGTTTGCAAACAAACTTGAAGAGGATATCAAACGAAAAACCACCCAAGTGGGGATTCATCGTGAAGACTTCGTTGCCATCTACAATCAACAAACCATCGCTTCATACGGATCTCAAGGTGAAAATCGACTTGCTGCGATTGCCTTAAAAATCGCTCCATACTTCTTGGTTCAAGAAACGTCGCTAAGGCCCATCATTGTTCTTGATGACGTCTTAAGTGAATTAGACAAACCTACCCAACAACGCTTACTTCAGTTCCTTCAAAAACTTCAACAAGTGTTCATTACGACCACCCACACCTTAGACTCCAGTGCGAACATCTACATGATTCAAGATAGCCACATTCAAAGGAGGGCTCTAGAATGAAAGATATCAAAGAAAGTAAAGACCAAAAAATCGTCCGTGAACTCGCGGAAGAAAAAGAACGGGAAAAAGTAAAAACCGAATATAATGCCTCAAGTATTCAAGTCCTTGAAGGGTTAGAAGCGGTTCGTAAACGTCCTGGGATGTATATTGGCACCACCTCGGTTGCTGGTTTACATCACTTGGTTTGGGAAATTGTTGATAACTCGGTTGACGAAGCCCTTGCTGGTTATGCAAAAAACATCAATGTTATTTTAAACAAAGATGGTTCCGTCACCGTCAAAGATGATGGTCGTGGGATTCCGGTTGATATCGTTGCCAAAACTGGTAAACCTGCATTAGAAACGGTGTATACCGTGTTACATGCTGGTGGTAAGTTTGGTGAAGGTGGCGGTTATAAAGTCTCTGGTGGTCTCCACGGCGTTGGTGGATCCGTGGTCAATGCCTTATCCTCAAAGATGCATGTTCAAGTCAGACGAAATCAAAAACTTTATGAAATTCAATTTGGTGAAGGTGGCAAGGTTTTAAAACCCGTTAAAGAGATTGGTGTTAGTACTGACACCGGAACCACGGTTACTTTTTTAGCAGATTCAACTATTTTTACAGAAACCACAGTTTATCATTATGAAACGATTCGCGACCGGTTAAGGCAAATGGCCTATCTTAACGCCGGATTACGTCTTACCATTTCCGATGTTCGTGGTGAAACTCCTATTAATGAAGAGTTTTATTATGAAGGTGGGATTAAAGAATACGTTCAATACATCAACAAAAACAAACTACCAATCTTTCCTGACGTCATCTTTTGTTATGGCAGTGAAGACAATATCTTTGCAGAAGTCGCTATTCAATATAACGATGGGTATAACCCAAGTGTATATTCCTTCTGCAATAACATTCACACCCACGAAGGTGGGACCCACGAAGAAGGGTTCCGTTTAGCAACCACCCGAATTATTAAC
>JBIIZK010000021.1:0-8656 GCA_044346305.1 Bacilli bacterium | reverse complement strand
GTCCTACCCAAAGGCGATTTAACACCAATTGATTTACTTTCTGAAACGTATTTTCCATCGATTCAATCAGCATTTACTTCCCATGCCACCAACGAAAGAATCTTATTAACCGTGCCAAGATCAAGTACCAAAGGTAAACTCGATTTGAAAGCAAACCTATTGGCCATCTATCCTGACATCGCACCCCTTTTTGACCCTGAACAAGCAGATTTATCAAAGGCATTGCCTGGTGGATATGTGCAAAATTTAATTCAGCATCTCCGCGTGGATCTTCTTAAAGATGGCCTTGAAGCTGCAGCGATCACTGAGGCCAATGTTGGAATGACGTCTATCCCTCTGCCACCCCGTGTGAGTTTAACCTTAGATCGTTCCTTCTTATATTTTGTTATTAACCATCAAGGCTTGATGTTATTTTCTGGCGTCGTTCATCAACCAACAACCTAAACCTAGTCATAGGCGCTTTTGACCCATTCTTATATTTTCGGTCTATAATGAATGGTTGAGGAAAACTGCCATGGACCGCAAACACATCATCATCAAAGAAGCCAGAGAAAACAATTTAAAATCTGTTAATCTAACGCTCCCAAAAGATGAACTGATCGTCTTTACTGGCTTGTCGGGGAGTGGAAAAACCACCCTCGCTTTTGACACGATCTACATGGAAGGTCAACGTCGATATGTGGAATCCTTATCAAGTTATGCCCGTCAGTTTTTAGGCAATGTTGAAAAGCCGGACGTTGAATCCATTGAAGGATTATCTCCTGCGATTTCCATTGATCAAAAATCAACTTCCCATAATCCTCGATCCACGGTTGGAACCGTGACAGAAATTTATGATTATATGAGGTTACTTTATGCCCGGGTTGGGGTTCCATATTGCCCGACACATCACGAACCCATCTTATCTTTTACCATTTCTCAAATGGTTCAAGTCATCAGTCAATTGCCTTTACAAACGAAATTGCATATCCTTGCTCCCTTAGTCCAAAATGAAAAAGGAACCCATAAAGATACCTTCACGAAAATCAAAACCTCAGGGTTTGAACGAGTTCGAGTCAACGGGGTTTTCTACCGTTTAGAAGAAGTCCCACTTCTTGATAAAAACAAAAAGCATGTGATCGACATTGTCATCGATCGCTTGATTGTGAATCCTGAATCAAGAACTCGGTTGTTCGATGCAGTGACATTAGCATTAGATTGGTCAAAAGGTTATGTGGTTGCCTATGATGGCGCTAAAGATCATCTGTTTTCTAGTCATCACGCCTGCAAGTATTGTGGATTTTCTGTTCCGAAATTAGAACCTCGATTATTTAGTTTCAACGCTCCTTCTGGAAGCTGTCCGGATTGCCATGGCCTTGGGATTAAACGCGAAGCTGATCTCCAACGGATCATTCCCGACATGAGTTTATCGATTCAACAAGGCGCGATTACATTTTATAAAAACATGATTGGCACGACCAATTTGTATTGGCAAGAGTTTAAAAAGCTTTGTGAGTTGTATCAAATTCCTTTAGACATGCCGATTGAAAAAATTAGTAAAGACCAACTTAAAGTGATTGTATTTGGTTCACCGAAAATGCATCAATACCAATTGCAGTCCAGCTCAGGAAACATTATGAATCGTTTTGATTTTATTGAAGGCATCAAAATTAAACTTGAACGCTTGTATCATGAAACTCAATCTGAAGGCATGCGCGAAATGTATGAACGATATTTTACCGATCGAGAATGCACCACATGTAAAGGGGCACGATTAAATCCCCAAGTCTTGAGTGTGAAGGTCGGAAAAAAGAATATTGATGAATCCACGAGAATGTCGATGATTGAATTCATTGATTGGATGAAAACCACAGAAGCCTCTATGTCTGAATCACACCGAACCATTGCTCGATTGGTGATTAAAGAAATATTGTCGCGGGCGGGATTTCTCATGAATGTTGGTTTGGATTATTTAACCTTATCGCGCATGGCGATGACCTTATCAGGTGGAGAAGCGCAACGGATTCGCTTGGCCACTCAAATAGGTTCTCAATTAACTGGGGTGTTGTATGTATTGGATGAACCGAGTATTGGTTTACATCAACGAGACAATCGCCGATTAATTAACACCTTAAAAACGATGAGAGATTTAGGAAATACGGTCATTGTGGTTGAGCACGACGAAGAAACCATGCGGGAAGCTGATTTCATTGTCGATATTGGCCCAGGTGCTGGTGCCCAAGGTGGAGAAGTCGTGGCCCAAGGAAGCATTGAAGACATTATTGCTAGTCCACGATCGATCACAGGTCAGTATTTATCTGGTAAGAAAAGTATTCCTTTACCCAAACATCATCAACCAGGCAATGGGAAGTTCATCAAAATTATTGGAGCCCAAGCAAACAACTTAAAGAAAATCAATGTCAGCATTCCATTAGGAAAATTAGTGGTTGTCACTGGCGTTTCCGGTAGCGGAAAATCGACGTTAATCAATGATATTCTTTATCAACAAATCTTAAAAGAATTAAATGATTCTGATGTTAATCCTGGCAAACACCAACGGATTGAAGGGTTACAACATTTAGATAAAGTCATTAACATTTCTCAAGAACCGATTGGGAGAACCCCGCGATCTAATCCCGCGACTTATACCAAAGTTTTTGATGAGATTCGTGATTTGTTTGCCGAAACTCTTGAAGCAAAAACACGCGGTTTTGATAAAGGTAGATTTTCATTTAACGTGCCTGGTGGTCGGTGTGAAACGTGCCAAGGCGATGGCGTCAAGCGTATCCCAATGAATTTTTTACCCGATGTTTATGTCAAATGTGAAGCGTGTGAAGGAAAACGATATAACGAAGAAACCTTGATGGTTTATTTTAAAGATAAAAATATTCATGATGTTTTGCAGTTAACCGTGGACGATGCTCAAGTATTTTTTAATCAACGGGTTGAAATTGCCCGGCGATTAAAAACCTTGCATGAAGTTGGCTTAGGTTACATGAGACTTGGGCAATCAGCGACCACGTTATCTGGGGGAGAAGCGCAACGTGTCAAACTCGCGTTTGAATTACAAAAACGTCCAACGGGAAAAACGTTGTATATTCTTGATGAACCGACAACGGGTTTACACATCGATGATGTTGCTCGGCTTGTTCGCGTGTTGCAAGCGATTGTTTCCCAAGGTGATTCGGTTTTGGTCATTGAACATAATTTGGATGTGATTAAAGTTGCTGATCATGTGATTGATTTAGGACCAGAAGGTGGAGACCGCGGCGGTGAGATTGTCGCCGAAGGAACTCCTGAAGAGGTCAGTAAAGTCAAAGCATCCTTTACAGGACAATTTTTAAAGCCTTATTTAAAATAAGTTTTCTTGTCAATTCGCGATGGTTTCGATTAAAATGACCTTATGAGGTATTTATGAATTTTTTAATGATTGTTTATTTGGTTGCTGGACTCGCGGGCGCTTATATTGGCGGTCAACAATGGTGGAAATCATTGGCTGGTTTTCATCCTCAACAACGAGGAAAACTTTTACCACTTGGTCAACGATTAGTCTTAACCATGGTGATGACGGCTCTCGCGGTGGGTTTACTCGCTCTTGCCGTTGTTCAAGGATCGGATAGCAATCCATTAACAAGTTTCTTTTTCTTCTTTTTGTCTACCCTGGCAACGTTATGGGTGGTCACTGCTAGCTACTTTTATTCTCATCAAAGTTTAGAAGAACGTTACTTACCCATGATGCAAACCAATATCCTTTTATTTATCTTTCCTGCGATCATTTTTTTATTCTTGGGGTTGGAAGCGATTGAACCTGCATTCACCTATCCTTTGCCAAAAGGCATTCCTTTTGACCAACCATTGGTTGCATTTTATGCAATCTTTATTTTATCTGGTGCCTTTCTTGCTTATACACTCACGGAACGTGAATTTATTAAATTGGGTAAGAAAAAAGGATTCATCGAAGATGTCTTTATCATTGCCTTTCCCGCCGGAATTTTAGGGTCTCGCTTATGGTATGTTTGGGGTCAATGGCAACTTGAATTTGCCAATCAACCTTTTTGGAAAATATTTGCCGTTTGGGAAGGTGGCCTTGCCATTATGGGTGGGGCATTAGGCGGCGCCCTTGCTGGCGTTTTATACGTTTATTTTAAGAGAAAAGACATCCCGATCATCAAAGCCCTTGATCTTGCGGTTCCGACGATATTGGTTGCCCAAGCGATTGGACGCTGGGGAAATTTCTTCAATCAAGAAGTGTATGGAGCGATTGCGGATGTTGACGCATGGATGTGGTTACCCACCTTCATCCGAGAACAAATGACCATCAACGGTAGTTTCCGGATTCCATTATTTCTCATCGAATCAATGATTAATCTATCAGGTTATTTTGTGATCCGTTTTGGGATTGGAGAAGGGCTTAAGCGCTTCCTAAAGCAAGGCGATCTCGCCTTAATGTATTTAGTTTGGTATGGATTAACCCGCGGTATTATGGAACCGTTACGGAACCCAATTTACAACATGGGCAATAGTGGGGATTGGAGTTTTATTTGGGGTTGGGTTTTCTTTTCCGTCGGAATCCTTGCGATTATAGCGAATCACATGTTATTAAAACCAAAGAAAAATTAATATGTATCAACTAATATTATTTGATTTGGATGGCACAATTGCTGACACCGAATTGGTGATGGTGCAAACGATGTTATCGTTTATTGATCAATACACGCCGGATAGAAAAACCACATTAAATGAATTGATTAAAATTTCCGGACCACCATTATTGGATACCTTAAAAGCTTATTTTCCTAAGGAAAATCCTGTTGAACTGGCCAAAGCGTTTGCGATCAAAGCGAGGACATTTTATCCAAAATTTGCTGTTGCCTTTCCTGGTATTGAATCGTTACTGAAGGTATGCAAAGAACATAAGATTCCTGTCGGAATCGTCACATCAAAAATGCGCGTCAATGCCTTATTCACGCTTGAAGTGATTGGATTAAAGAATGCCTTTCCCTTGGTGATTAGTCTAGATGAAGTCAAGCAACCCAAGCCTAATCCTGAAGGTATTCATCTCGCATTGAAGCATTTTAAGGTCGATGCAGAGAAGACCCTTTTTGTTGGGGACACTACTTATGATTATTTTGCCGGAACTGCTGCCGGAACTGACACTGCTTTGGTCACGTGGGGTTTTAAAAGATTTAGCAAGGATATCCAACCAACGATGTGGATAGACCATTTTGATCAGTTAAAGGAGTTTGTTCATGCCAGACATGTTTGATGTTCTGGTCATTGGCGCTGGCCCTGCAGGCATGAGTGCTGCTCTTGCTGCGAAGCAAGCTGGCTTTCATGTTGCAATTCTAGAAAAAAGCATGCCAGGTGGAAAATTAAATACTTACCAAACTTTGGAAAATTTTCCAGGTTATCAACATTTACAAGCCCAAGCGTTTGGATTAAGCATGTATGATGCGTTAACCCAAGCAGGGATTACTTCAACCTATGGGGATGTTCAATCTGTGACTAAAAAAAATGATGTATTTTTTGTCACAACCGACACAGAAGAATTTCAAGCGAAAACGATTGTGGTTGCAAGTGGAACGAAAGAAAAGCCTTTAACCATCCCAGGCGGAGAACGTTTGTTTGGTCAAGGAGTGAGTTACTGCCCGGCTTGTGATGGTGGATTTTTTAAAGGCAAAGATGTCGTGGTCATCGGCAGCGATTCACACGCCTTACAAGAAACCATTTTTCTTGCTCACCTTTGTCACCACGTCGATTTGTTATTGCTTGAAACTGACACCCAAGGTTCTCAGAATTTAATGGTGAAAATTAAACAACTTGACAATATTCGCGTCATCACTCAAGCAACACCTTTGGAAGTTCTCGGTGATCAAGTGGTGATGGGTTTACGTTATCAAACCCTTGTTCAAGGAGAACAAGAACTCATCGTCGATGGGGTTTTTCCAATCTTGGGTTGGGTACCCAATCATGAATTTTTAAAAGGATTTCCTAACTTACTTAATTCCGAAGGGTATGTGTTAGCAGAAAAAGATGGTGACACAAGTGTGCCTGGGTTGTTTGTCATCGGCGACATCAAAGCAAAGGCAACAAAACAAATTAAAAATGCCATTGCTCAAGGTCAGTTGGTGATCAAGCCGATCCGAAAATATTTGAACCGTTCATAAAGGCGTTGGTTGAAGGGTAAGAATTTATCTTATAATACAAGTATGCAAAAAGAAGTCGTCATCTTAACAGGGATGTCTGGGGCTGGTAAATCCACCGCTATTTTCGCCTTTGAGGAAATGAAATACCAATGTATTGAAAATCCTCCTGCAGAACTATTTGCTTCTTTATTCCAACATATTCATCAACAATCAACGGCAACCAATACTGTCATTAGCGTTACTTTATATAATGCAGAAAAAGCAATGGCTGCTGCGAAACATTTTCCAGACCTAAAAACACGAGTTGTCTGTTTAATTGCAAAAGAAAACGAACTCGTCTCGCGTTATAAATTAACGAGGCATTTACATCCATTACAATCGGAAGGATATACCTTGTTACAGTCGATTCAACGCGACCAAGCCTTAGTGGATCAGTTACGCACACAGTTCGATATGATTCTTGATTCTACTGGATTTTCAATCATGCATTTTCGCCAACAACTGATTGCCTCCTTTAACCAAAGTAAACATCACCTAACTCTTGGGCTCGTTTCGTTTGGTTTTAAGCATGGCATTCCTTTAGATGCTGATTTTGTTTTTGATTTACGAGTGTTAGAAAATCCATATTATAAACCAAACTTAAAATATCAATCTGGGCTTGATCAACCGGTGGTGGATTTTGTGAAAGGTCAATCGATGTTTGCCGAACTTCTTAAGCACGCGGTTAACTATTTTGAAGTGGTCATCCCGCAGTTATTAAAAGAAGAACGCCCATTTTATGAAATTGCTGTAGGCTGTACTGGTGGTCGTCATCGTTCAGTGGTATTTACCCAGGCATTAGGTGACGTGTTAAAGACTAAATTTTCCGTGGGGATCTTAACCATTCATCGTGATATTCAAAAACATACTGACCAAGAATGAATCAAAACATTGAATCTTTCTCGGCGTTCGTTAAAGAAGAATTAACTACCAAACCTTATGATCGTGACCGTCGGCTCGCTATGTTTGCTGGTTTTGTCAAAGCGAATGGTCGTTATGTTTTTTCAAAACGAACTCAGAAATTAACCTTATCAACAAGTTATGCAAAGGTTGCTCAATTTCTATATCAAACCAGCAAAACTTTATTGAAAGTTAACCCAAAATTTGAATATCGCCAATCCCCTCGTTTTAGTCAACGGCAAACTTACTGGATCATCTTTGAAGATAAAGTCGATGATATTTTAAAAACCATTCACTTGGATTTTGATTCCTCACCTGAAGTTTACTTAAAGCAGTTTCGAAGTGTGGATGCGATTGCGGGATATTTATCTGGATTGTTCCTTGCAAGTGGAAGCGTTAATCATCCATCGAGCTCACATTATCATCTAGAGGTTAGTAGCGATGATGAAGATTTTTTAACGGAAATTCAACGTTTGCTTCGTCAAGTGAAGACCCTGCGTTTTTCTTTTAAACTCATTCCCCGAAAAGGTAAATACATGTTGTATTTAAAAAAGTCAGATCAGATTGCTGATTTTTTAATCTTCATGGGGGCAACCGATGCCACGTTAGAATATGAAAATGTTCGCGTTGCTCGCGACTTTACCAATTCAGAAAATCGACTTCAAATTTGTGAAAATGCGAATATGGCAAAAACCATTGCCGCTGCCAAAAAACAAAAACAAGCGATTCAACTCATTGATCGAGTCATTGGCATTGATAAACTCGATCAGCCTAAATTGGTTAAGTTGTGTCAGTTAAGGCTAAAATATGACTCAAGTTCCCTGGAAGAATTGGCAACGATGATGACTCAGTACTTTCAAAAACCCATTAGTAAAAGTCAACTCAACCATTTGTTTCGTGGCATCTTGGTCTTGGCTAAAAAAGTATCAGGCAAAGCATGACTTTATTACAACAATTAGGAAAACGAATTCGGTTTTTAAGAGAGGGCAAACGATGGTCTCAATTGACCCTCTCTCTTGAAAGTTATGTCAATCGAAATTACCTATCAGATTTAGAAAGAGGAAGACGAAATCCCTCGATTGAAATCCTCCAGCAAATTGCCGAGGCTTTATCGATTGATTTAGCAACATTATTAAAAGGAATTAAACCAATCGAATAATCCATTCAACCCCTTTATTCCTGATTGATAATCATTTATAATACTTTTGGTAAAAATACCAGGAGGCCTATGTACCATGGCAATCAAAGTAGCAATTAATGGATTTGGACGGATTGGCCGTCTTTCATTCCGAAGAATCGTTGAAGTTGGTGGCATTGATGTTGTTGCGATTAACGACTTAACCGATGCTAAAACCCTCACTTATTTATTAAAGTATGACACCACGCATGGTCGTTTCGCGGGTGGTTCAATCGAAACGTCTGCAGATGGCAAAGCCATTATCTTTAATGGTCGTTCCATCCCAGTGCTAGGCCAAGCCGATCCTAACTTAATTAAATGGTCTGATTATGGCGCTGATTTAGTTTTGGAATGTACTGGTCGTTTTAAGGGGATTGAAGATGCCAAGGTTCACATTACCGCCGGTGGCGCAAAA
>JBIIZK010000030.1:0-7256 GCA_044346305.1 Bacilli bacterium | reverse complement strand
GTCAAGTGGAATTTATGCCGCTTGATTTAATGTCGCTTGTGTCCGTGGAAAAATTTGTTGAATTGTTTAGAAAATCAAACATACAATTGGATGTGCTGATCAATAATGCTGGGATTATGTTTGGAGAATATCAACTGACGGAAGAAGGATTTGAAGCGCAAATGGCCACCAATCATTTTGGTCATTTTGCTTTAACTGCCAAAGTCTTAGATTTGCTCATCAAAAGCAAAGGACGGATTGTTAATATTTCAAGCATCGCTCACCGCCGAGGTGATATCGATTTTAATAATTTGAATTACAATAAACCAAAAACCTATTCTCCCTGGGGTGCGTATAGTCGCTCTAAATTAGCAAATCTTTTGTTTACCTATGAACTCGATCGTCGTTTAAAAGCTCACCACCTTCCTGTGACGGTGGTCGCTGCCCATCCTGGAGTTTCCAAAACCAATTTATTATTTAAAAATGCAAAGACGCAACCGTTATTTAATCTTTTTAAAGCGATCATGCCTTTACAATCTGCCAAACGAGGCGCGATACCTTTGATTGAGGCTGCCATCAATCCAACCTGCGTGGGTGGAGAATATTTTGGCCCCAATGGTTGGTTTGAATTTGGTGGTAAAAAAGCCAAGCTTGTCAAATCGACCCCCCTTAGTCATGATGTGGCATTAGCTAAGAAATTTTTTGATGAATCCTCAATGCTAACCAAGACAGAATTTAACTTCAAAAACTAATACATTTCTTGTGTAATTTTTATTTGAATCGCTTACAATAAAAGCGATGGAAAAAAAATTTAATAATCGTATTTTAATGATTGGATTTGGCAGTGTCGGTCAATGCACCTTACCCATTCTTTTTAAACATATAAATATTCCTTATGATCATGTAACGGTGATGGATTTTGAAGATAAACAAGCACAATTACAACCTTGGATTGATCGTGGTGTTAAATACGTACGCGATAAACTAACCCAAGAATCCATGGCCAGTCAACTAGAAAAGTTTCTTGGCCCTAAGGATATTCTGATTGACCTCGCCTGGAATGTTGGCGCTGAAGACATTATCCAATGGTGTCATGATCATGATGTCAATTACATCAATACCTCAATTGAACTTTGGGACCCATACACCGAAAGTCATCTAAAACATCCTCGAGAAAAGACTCTTTACCATCGCCATATGTTGTTGGAAAAAATGATGGCTAAGTGGAAAAGAAAAGGACCAACCATGATCTCTGAACATGGAGCAAACCCTGGATTAATTTCCTCCTTTGTCAAACAAGGACTCGTTGATATTGCTAAAAAAATGATCAAAGATAAATTGGTGACCAATGAAGATAAAGTCATGCTTGAGTCTTTGATTGATCAAAAACAATTTGCCCATCTTTCTCATCGCTTAGGTGTGAAAGTCATTCACGTTTCTGAACGAGATACACAAATATCGAGTCAACCCAAACAAGTCAATGAGTTTGTCAACACCTGGTCTGTTGAAGGATTTCGGGAAGAAGGAACCACCACCGCAGAAATGGGTTGGGGGACACACGAAAAACAATTGCCTGATTTGGCATTCCAACATTTAGAAGGACCTAAGAACCAAATTTGTTTAGCACGAATGGGCATGAACACATGGGTATCAACTTTTGTTCCGCATTATGAGATTCGTGGGATGGTGGTTCGCCATGGCGAAGCCTTTACCTTATCTAAGTTTCTCACCGTTGAAGAAAAGAAAAAACCAATTTATCGCCCCACCGTTCATTATGCGTATTGTCCAAGTGATGCAGCCATTGCATCTTTGAATGAATTGCGTGGCAATAACTACCAATTACAAAAGAAAAATCGCATCATGAATGATGACATCATTCATGGTGAAGATATTTTAGGGGCATTGATCATGGGCCATCCTTACCAATCCTGGTGGATAGGTTCCATTCTTTCCATTCACGAAGCGAGGGCTTTGGTTCCTCATCAAAATGCAACCACGGTCCAAGTCGGGATTAGTGTTGTCGCCGCGATGTTATGGATGATTGCAAACCCTAACGAAGGCTACATGAATCCAGAACATCTTCCCCATGAATTCATTCTTCAAGTTGCCAAACCATATTTAGGAACGTATATTTCTCAACCGTTTGATTGGAGTCCTTTAAAAAATTATTACAATGAATTTGCTGGATATAATCGTCCGCGAATCGATTTAGAGGATGTCTGGCAATTCACGAACTTTTTAATCACTGATTTCGATTAAAAGAAAAAACCCAAGCGAGTGCTTGGGTTTTTAATTGGAAGCTTTGATTTATTTTGCAGGAGTTTTTCTTGGGCAAGTGCTCATCCCAAACAAGGCATAAATTCCACAGAATCCTGTGAACGCGGTGATAATCAGCATCGCCGCTAAAATATAAAATCCCCAATGGAAGACGATGCCTAGGACAACAGAAAGTAATCCGGCCGAAATGCGTATGATTTTATCAAGATTGCCAACGTTTTTGTTCATAACTATTCCTCTTACTTTATTTTAGCTTTTTTTAGGTCATCTTGACTAGGAAAAGATTCGATAGCGCCAGATTTGGTCGTGGATAAGGCGGCGACGTTATTGGCGAATGTTAAAAATTCTTTCATCTTTAAACCACTGGTTGGTAATTTTGACTTGGTGATGCCAGCGGCTAATAATTTCGATAATAAAGCGCCGATGAGAGCATCCCCTGCTCCTGTGGTGTCAACGACTTTGACTTTGTTGCCCTTAATCACCAAAGGTTTTTGTTTTGCTTGATAGGCGACCAAGCCTTGGTCACCTTTGGATAAAATCAACCAGGTGATTTTTGCTTGAAATACTTTTTCTATCGCAGCTTCAATGCTCATGTCGGGAAAGATAAAGTTCAATTCTTCTTCCGTGACTTTAAAAATATCCACACCGATCATAAATTCTTTCACCGCTTCTCTTAAGCCGAGTTGATTTGGCCATAGGCTAAATCTTAAATTTGGATCAAAAGATAAGATAACTCCATTTCTTTTTGCTGTATCAATCGCAAATTCATGGGCTTTTCTTGATAAAGAAGGCACCAAGTTGACACTGCCAAAATGCAGAATGTCACCAGCCTCAAATAAGCTTGGATCAATATCTTCTTTGGTGAGGAATAAATCCGCAGCGTTTCGGCGATCAAACGTAAAGGTTCGTTGGCCTTTTTTATCGACTTGAACTTTGGCAACGGTGGTATCGTGAGCATCGGTAATTTTGATGTGGTTGGTATCGACGCCTAATCGACGTAAGGTTTCTAGAATCATTTTTCCTTCATCATCATCACCAATCTTGGTGAGTAAAACACTTGATTGACCAAGGTTTGCCACCATCGCGGCAACGTTGGTGGGAGCACCCCCAGTAAATTTACCAATGAGTTTTACGCCTTGTTTGACTTGATCAATTAAAGCTTCGCCGATACTAATGAGTTTTGCCATATTGATTAACGACCTCCTGGTAATAGTCTTCCCATTGTTTTAAAATTGCATCCTTGCGGTAATAATTTTTTAACTGATGTGGGTGGTCAAGGGATTCTTGATAGAATTCCTTGTTTTCAGACAACTTCTTAATCATTTTAACAAATCCATCGACATTATGGGCACTTAAATAATGCTTAAAGAACACAGGTTGGTAAAGTTCAAGGTCTCTAAGAAGGATTGGTTTATCACAAACTGCAGCTTCTAGAACACTCATGGGCATGAGCTCATCAAAGGAAGGTAGAAAGAATAAATCAGAACCATGATAGAGTTCATTCATTTTTTCTCTTGGGACAATGCCAAGAAACCGAACGTTACTTGGGGGGTTATCCATCACTTTTTTAAGTTCTTCGTAACCTGAAGTCATCGTCTTAAATGAAAAGCCTCCTGCCCATACAAAGTCAATATTAGGTAGTTTTTTCGCCACCTCAATAAAATCCAAGACCCCTTTGCGATGTTGAACTTGGCCAACGCCTAAGACAGTAAAGCGTTTAAATTGCCATTGCTTGCGAATGGATGCATTCGAGGTTTTAATGCCAAATTTGGATTCATCAACATAATTAGGAATGAAGGTAATGCGTTCTTTTTTAATACCCAATTCTATCAATGGTTGGATAAAGATAGGATTGACCACGACCAAATGACTGGCAGTGTTATAAAAGACTTTGACATACCATTTCAGGATGGCAAAAAATAGTTTTGGTAATTTCAGGGAACCCGATAAAGTACTCGGTAAAAAGTGAACGTAGACCACTCGGGGGATTTTGATAAATAACATTGCTAACCAATAGCGAAAATTGATGGTATGAATGTGAACAAGGTCAGGATAACGCTCACGAGGTTGTAACACCACAAGGTGCTTGGAATGGTTTATGAGATTAAGTTGCTCTAGATAAGCTGCTCCTACCCCTTGACCAGGGACAGTCGTTGCTTTGGAAAACACACGAATCTTAATTTTTTTAGCAATCATACCCATTGATTATAAGGGAAGATAAGAATTTTGAATTAAAATTTTGTATAATAATCACATAAAAGGAATAAATTTATGAAAAATCTATTGTACTTTCAATCCGGTGGACCAACCTCAGTGATCAACACGTCGTTATATGGCGTGATTAAGGAAGCAAAACGCCATGCTGAGATTGGCGGTATTTATGCCTCCCTGTATGGCATTGAAGGGGTGTTGAATGACAATTTGATTGATTTACGAGCTGAATCCGAAGAAGCCATTGAATTGTTACCACAAACCCCAGGCGCCATCCTAGGCACTGCCCGGTATAAGTTAAGTAGCGATGTGAATCATCCTGATTATCAAAAAATCTTAGCAACACTAAAAAAATACAATATTGGATACTTACTCGTGAATGGTGGCAATGATTCCATGGATACGTGCCACAAATTATCCAAATTAATGAAAGAAGTTGGCTATGATTGTAATGTCATTGGGATTCCCAAGACCATTGATAACGATCTTGCCAACACCGATCACTGTTTAGGGTTTCCTTCTGCAGCTAAATTTGTTCTACAAACCTTACAAGACGTTGCGATTGATAACATGGTGTATAACAAAGGCAAAGTTGCCATTGTTGAAGTCATGGGTCGCAATGCCGGTTGGTTAACTGCCGTGGCGACATTGCTAGAAGGTGATGTGAAAGCTGATCGCATTTATCTACCAGAAGATACGTTTAATTTAGAAACATTCCTCCAAGAAGTTAAAGAAGTTTATGACAAAAAGAAAAAAGCGTTGTTCGTTGTTTCGGAAGGAATACTGACGCAAATGCCTCATCAAGGTAAAGAAGTCGATGGCTTTGGTCACGTGCAAATGGGTGGGGTTGCTTATCAATTAGCACAACTTGTTAAAGAACGTTTTGGCTTTAGTACCCGGCCAATTGAATTTTCATTGATGCAACGAGCTGCGGCTCAATACATCACTTTGGTTGATTCCAAAGAAGCAGTGAAAGTATCGTCACTTGCAGTCAAAAAAGCTGTCAAAGGAAAGACTGATGCGATGGTGGTCATTGTGCGGAAGAGCGATGATCCTTACAAAGTTAGTTTTAAATTACAAAAACTAAATAAAATTGCCAACGTAGAAAAAAAATTACCACCAGAATGGGTGGTCGATGTTCATGGAGAAGGAACCTTGATGAAGCGATATGTTCGCCCATTACTCAAAGGGAGTCCTAAATTTGTCTATGAACATGGTTTGGTCAAACGTGCCATCCTAAAAAAAGTTCGAGTCCGATAAATAAATAAAGATTAAACCCGAGCTCATGACTCGGGTTTTTATTTGTATAATAATAAACATGGAACCAATTAAAATCCTTCCTTTAAATCGAAAGAATTACCAACGAGCATTTTATAAAAGTTTTTTGAATGGGTTGAAATGGAAGTTTTTTAGAATTAAACCATCCACGAAAGAATTTCTTCATTTTAAACAGTTAACTCTTCAACTCGGGAGTGACGTTTTAAAATCAGCCTTAACCAAGAATGAACCATTTGCTGCCGTTCGCATCGGTGCCACAGAAATGGGTGCCATCGACAATTACGAACAAATCCTTTTAGGGATGAAAAAAACCTATAAGCCAAGTGTTGTCTTTAGTATGAAACAAGAAGCGGGTTTCTTTCCTACCAATGATAAACAGCTCACGTTTTATGCGAAGCATTTTTTTAAAGAAGCAAAGAAAACAGATATTCTTGGAATTTCAGGCATTCATATGGAATCGTACATGTATCAACGCTACTTTGTTGGTGCCAATGTCATTCCTTATGAAGCATTTGAACCCTTACTTGGTAATTGGATTCAAGCCTTAAAAGGCAAACGCGTCTTGGTGGTGTCTCCCTTTGCGGACGAGATTAAAAAACAATACATGCATCGAAACTATATTTTTCCTTCAGGCGTGCTGCCTGATTTCACCTTAATTACGGTGAAGGCAGTTCAAACCATCGCAAGTGCCAGTGATGACCGGTATCCAACCTGGTTTGATGCCTTGGATGCCATGAAGGTAGAAGTGATGAAACATGATTTTGATGTTGCCCTTATTGGAGCTGGGGCTTATGGATCTCACCTTTGTTGGTTTGTCAAAACCATGGGAAGACAAGCCATTCAAACAGGTGGAGCAACGCAAACCATGTTTGGGATTATCGATCCACGCTTAACACCGCGAATGCACGTTAACCACTATATTAATGATGCTTGGATACGCTTAAGCGATAAACCGAAAAAATAGAACAAATTCAATACCTAAGATTGACTTGAAATGACTTGGTCATGGGTGAAGGTGAATGGATTCTTGGATGTTTTTTTAAAAATCAAAACCCTTCATGCTCATCTAAGGTTAACCATGCTCCCATCTGAGCATCCACATTTGGATCTAATAATTTCAACGACCCGTTTGCTGGGATAAAGGTTAATTCAGAAAAATATATTTTTCCTTGAATCGAATATAACTCGACACAAACAAAAGGAAATGAGGATCCAAGTTTTTCAGCAAGTTGAATCATCGTTTTAAACGCATCTGGTTCAATCACTGGATAATCCGCGGGAATTAATCCATTGAATTGGGCTCCAGGAAATGGGGTCCAATTAATCAAAAAATGGGTGTAGCGAATGTCCGCCCCTCGGCCGGTTACCACATATAAATATTTTGCCTGACCGTGGAAAACATGGATTTTATATTCAATGGGTAAACTCGTCTCTAACCCTAAATACTTCTCAATGATGATTTGTCTAGGAATGGGCGAGTAATGACGTTGCAAGGTTCTTACACCATAATC
>JBIIZK010000020.1:0-9079 GCA_044346305.1 Bacilli bacterium | reverse complement strand
AGTTTTCATGTTAAAAAAAAAATTGCTTATTCAGCAATCTTTGCATCTTGAAGTCGTTGGGCTCGGCGATTGGACTTTTCAAGCAAACGTTCTTCTTCTGTGGCGAGGCGGTTCATTAATAGACCAAAAACAATAACACCAAAGGACAAAAATATCGACCCCCATGTTTGCCAAGGTAAATTTGTCACAAGGAATTCGTTCATTGCATTTTCAGCAATACGAATCCAATTTTGTTCATATGGTAAACCAACCATATCTCTTAAAAATCCTAGCGTCCCTAGGGTTAATCCCCCAAGGATGGATACAAAAGATAAGATTGCCCAAATTAATTGGGCGACAGTAAGTGGTTGTATTGTTTTTTTAGCCATGAGTTATTCCTAAATTGATTTTAACAAGATTTTCATTCTTTATCAATGAGTGATCTTGGAGCAAGAAACTTTTGTAAATGGAAAACACGATTAATGACGTAACGGGCATGCTTTTTGATCGAAGGGTGTGCATGGTCCATACAATAGCTTTGGGAAAACATCTTAAACATAGATATATCATTGCCAGAATCACCAATCACGATGACATCATCTTTATTCCACTTTTTTGCTTCAACGAGTTTAGTTAAAGAATTGCCCTTATTTGTGCCTAAGGATGCTACCTCAATAAGACCATTTATCCAAGCAATTTCCAATTTTGGAAATTTATTTTTTAACATGACGGATTCTTCTAATGCCAATTTCTTTGCATGCTTACCGATGCCAAAATAAATCAGTAATCTTTGAATGGTTGAAGAATGCTGCATTTCTTTTTCAAATCTTGCATTATTCTTATCAAAATCTTCCCGATAACGACCTTGTAAAAAATAGTAAAAACGATATAAGAAATTCAAATACCATACATACGCACTCGAAAAGACAATGTTGGAAGATTCCTTGGTATCAATTGAAAACATGTAACGTTGATGCCGATTTTGAATAAACTTTGTCACGTTTTGAACATCTTCTTTAATCATCACTTCATCGAGAATCACTTGATGATTATGAACAACAACGCATCCATTTCGACAAACAAAATCTATATCTAAGTCTATTTCTTTTAAGACTTTTTCAACAAATTGTCGATTTCTTGAAGTCACAAAAACAATTTCATGACCATTAGATTTAGCCCACTTCAAAAATTTAATGTTTTGTTTAGACACTAATTTTATCCTTTTTTTTGGATAAAATAAGGTTCCATCTAAATCAATGGCGATAAGTTTTGACATGGGTTATTGAAGTTTATTTTCTGCTTGGATTAAACCAAGTCCGCCATCATGACGATGATACAAAACACTGATTTGTTTATCTTCTATGTCTAAATAAACAAAGAAACTATGACCCAATGCTTCCATTCTCGTAATGGCTTCTTCCATTGACATCGGATTTAAAAGCATGGATTTAGTTCGAACAACTTGATCATTTTTCGTAAGCTTTTCTTCATTGCCAATGGCTTCTAAATTAATAGATTCACCCAAACTCTTTTGTTTATGATTATGCAATCGTGTTTTTAATTTTCGAAGTTGAATTTCAAGTTTATCCAAGGAGAGGTCAACTGCTGCATAAAGATCATCGTGTTTTACCTCTGCTCTTACATCCATCACTGAAGTGAAAATGGTAATTTCAACTTTTGCCCCAATTTTATAAGACCGAACCACGGCTCGACAAGTGACTTCATCATTGATGACAAAAAACTTATCAAGTCGACTTAACTTCGTTTGTATCTTATTAGAAATAGCAGCGGTAACCTCAATATTTTTTCCGACAATTTGATATTTCATATTTCCACCTCTTTTCTAATTACATTATCTCAACTTTTAATAAAGATAGGTAGGTAATTTTCGTTTTTATTTAAGAAAAGACTTGATTGCAACAACCCGATCAGCCTTTTCCCATGGAACATCAAGATCCGGACGCCCAAAATGTCCATAAATAGCCAAATCACGATAACGAAATTTTGGTTTATTTAAAGAGAAATTTTCAATGATTTCACCTGGTTTGAAAAAGAAAACTTTTTGAACAATATCAAGGATTTTATTCTCTGTTAATCCTTTTTTTAAAGTTCCAAAAGTAAAAAGGGTTACCGATACAGGCTTTGCTTGGCCAATGATGTATGCAATTTGGACTTCAACTTTTTTTGCTACACCTGCAGCGACTAAATTCAAAGCAATATAACGAGCTAAGTAAGCTCCAGATCGATCAACTTTTGTAGCGTCTTTACCAGAAAAAGAACCACCACCATGGCGAGCATAACCGCCATACGTATCAACGATAATTT
This sequence comes from Bacilli bacterium, assembly GCA_044346305.1. Lineage (GTDB taxonomy): Bacteria > Bacillota_I > Bacilli_A > RFN20 > CAG-826 > UBA970. The sequence goes on along the minus strand of JBIIZK010000020.1, from coordinate 6,775 downwards.
TCCTACCAGTTAAACCAGTATCACCTGCGGGACCGCCAATGACAAATCGATTCGATGGGTTGATGTACACTTCATAGTCTTGATTTAATTTGAACGAAGCAACCACGGGTTTAATGATTTTATCAAGAATAAATTCTTTAAATTCTTTAAAAGGTGTCTTGGGGTCATGTTGAATAGACATCACCACTTTATCAAGAAAGACTTTTTTACCTTCGTAAGCAACAGTCACTTGCGATTTCATATCTGGCCTTGCATAAGGAAACTGACCTTGTTTTCTTAGTTTTGATGCAACTCGAACTAACTTTTGTGCCACCACAATCGCTAAAGGCATGAAACCTTCTGTTTCATCAGTAGCATATCCGAACATTAACCCTTGATCACCGGCAGTGGTTTCTACTTGATTCACTGCTTGATTGATATCTTCAGATTGAGTTTGTACCCAATCTAACACATCAACTTCATTAACAGAAAAATCCAAATCCTTATTAGTGTATCCAATTTCTACCATCACTTGTTTGGCTATTTTTTTAAAATCCGGCCTTTGAAGATGGTTTGCAGAAAAACGAACTTCTCCACCAATTAATAATTTTTGTTTGGCTGCAAAACATTCAATGGCCACATGAGCTAATGGATCTAATGCCAGGCATGCATCTAGAATCGCATCCGCAATTTGATCACAAACTTTATCTGGGTGCCCCTCTGAAACTGCTTCTGAAGTAAATAACATAGATTCTTTCATTTGTTTTCCTCCTTGAATAAAAAAACTTTCCACGTTGGAAAGTTGGATAATGACTTTCGCTCATATCGTTCGGAGGTGGAACTCCGCTTGGACCAGCACTTACTAGATATCTAGAGTTGCTTCTGTGGACGGTCCGTCAACACAGTTTTCGGGATATGACCTTAGAATGATTATACTAAATATTTTTCGATAAACAAAGACACCCTTATCCTAGAACTAATACACCTTGAGTATCTCCGTTTAAACCAGCAGCATTAGCTTCATCCGTATCAATATGCATAGCCAACGCAAAATCTTTACGAACTCGCACAACAACATCCCCATAAACTAGACTTCGAGAAGAGTTGGTAACTTTAACAGAAACGATTTGTTTATCTTTTACTCCGAAGGAACTTGCATCATCAGGGGTCATGTGGATATGTCTTTTGGCAATAATACAACCCTGATTTAATGTTATTTGGCCTTTTGGCCCAACGATGGTGATTGGACTAGAACCTTGAATATCTCCCGATTCTCGAATAGGTGGGGTTAGTCCTAAAAGTCTTGCTTCAGTAGCAGAAACTTCAACTTGTGAAGCAGGCCGAACAGGTCCTAATACCACCACATTGTCAATGCTTTTTTTGGGTCCTACTAATGTTAGCCGAACGTTGGCAACGTATTGACCTGGTTGGGATAGTGGGCGTACCGAACTCATTTGAAAACCTTGACCACATAAAATTTCCAAATCACGTTGTGTGAGATGAATATGCCGAGCAGACGTTTCAATAAGAAATGTTTTCATATATTTTCTATTATATGAAATGCTCGACCAGATTCATAGTCTGATAAGACCTCTTGATAATTGGCTTGTAAGTGAATTAAAGTCTCTGACCAAGATACAACCAATGTCTTTTTCGCTTCTTCTCCAATAGTAATCAACTTTTTTGAATCGGATAAGATTTTAATCAATCGCAAGGCAAATGATTGACTATCACCTTCTTGAATAAAGCCATTCACATTATTGATGACTAGTTGAGCGATTGAAGTATTCGCTAGAACAATCGATGGTAAATGGTAGGCTGCTGCCTCCTTCATAACTAATGGATCATTATCGTATTTAGATGGAAAGAAAAAAATACTCGCGCTTTGATAAAACGATCCTACAATCATTTGATTTGTGATTTTTCCTGTAAAAAGGATTTTACTCTTGAGTTGTAAATTCTTAGCATAATCCTTAATGCTCTTTTCGTCACGACCATCACCAATGAAAACAGCTTGAAACTGAAAACCTCTCTTTTCTAGTTCGAGGTAGGTATCTAAGATTAACTTAAGGTTTTTTTGCCAAATTAACTGGCCGACAAACAAGATCAAGGGGATATTTGAACTCAGTTGAAAATCCTTTAAAAATTGAATTGCGTTTGGCTTCGTGATTTGTTCTGGCTTAAAATTAATCCCATTCGGAATAATCTTAATGGTTCTTTGATTTAACCCATATTGACGAATGGTATCAACCGTTGCTTTAGATACTGTCCAAATGGCGTTCGTTTTTCTAAAAAATCTCATGGTAAAAAAAGTTAACAACTTTGAGAGTATTTTACTTTTTGTCGCGGCTAGATAATCATCATAATACTTACTATGAAATGTAGAAACGATAGGAATGTGATGTTTTTTAGCCAACCTTAAAGCAAAATGACCAAGAATAAATGGTGAGTGGGCATGATAGACAATAGGACCTTGATACTGATACACCGACTTCATTCTATTCCCTTTCATCCCATATGGTAATGGATAAAAGAAACCGGGAATTTTAATTCGAGGAACAGAAAGAATTCGATATGGATAATGAGTGGTGTCACCAGCAAACGGAACAACAACCGTCACATCGATTCCTTGTTGATGTAAATACCTAGCATAACCATCAACCGCACGAACGACACCATCAATTAAAGGAAAAAATCCATCATTAAAAATAAAAACCTTTAGAGGTAAAGCTGGGTCATATTGTCTTCTATTGTTTTTATTTTTTTCAAACCAACCTAAATACATACTTATGCACACGCCGATGATAAGCCAAACATAAAAAAGCATTACTCGCCAAAGTAAAATCGCCCATAGTAAATAATTTCCCTTTAAAAAAATTGAATATACCGTGGCAAAGGTAAACTCAGCAGCCCCAGCACTACCAAGCGTAGGAACGATACCGAGAATGACATTCGAAAGTGCCATCATCATCGTGACATGAACAAGGGAAAATTCAATCTGACTTATTTCGAAAACGGAAGGTGAAAAACTCGCCATTATGAAATAAGGTAAGGCTAATAAAGCAAATTGAGACAAAAAAGAGTACAAAATTACTTTCATCATTGGCATCAATTGATGACGAAATTCTTGAAATGACTGACGATATTGAATCAGGATTCTTTGTAAGGTAGATTGAAAATTATCTTTTTTTCTTGGAAAAGTCAATGCGATTATCTTTAATAGTACCTTTTCAAGCCAAGGATGAAGGGAAGCTAAAACTAAAATCACAGGGGTGATGCACGTAAAGAAAAATCCAATCCAAGCAAAGAGAAGAATTCCTGGAGAAACCATATGACCAAATCCAACCAAGGCAAACAAAACAATAAAGGCCATACTCAAGCGCATGATTAATAAATCTATCATTACTACACTTGTTGCTAAACCTATCGGTATTTTTTGTTGACGCATAATACCAATTAGTATTGGTTGAGAGCCTAATGCCCAAGGCGTTATCAAAACATAATAGCGAGCGAGAATTCCATACATTAAACTAGCCTTAAATCGAAAGTGCTTTAATTTGACCTTTAAGAGAACATGAAATCTTAATCCACTTGAAAAAATTATAATTACTAATAAAAGTAAAGCATAAAGAAACATGTCTAACTGACCCAACCATTGTTGACTAAGAGTGAAAAAAGGTAACCATTCAAAACTAGTTAAATCTCCTTGGATAGAAAAAATAGAAAACCCAACACCAAGTAATGTAGAAACAAAAAAAAATAAAAAACTCCATTTTTTCTTGGTAGGTGGTTGAAAAATGGGTTGATGATGAATCGTCATGGTTGGTGCATTACTTCTATTTTAACTTAAAAAGAGTAGAATGTAAGGGTAATGTCAGATAAATTAATTCAACTAAACACATTAAAGTTTTATATTCGTAAAAAGGAAATAAATAAGATCCGAGTTTTATTTACGAAGCATCGAATTATTGACCTAGCTTCTTTAGTTAATCACTTAAAAAATCCCCAGGATATCATCTTTATCTTTAAAACATGTAACTCCGATCATACTGCTGAATTGTTCTCCCATCTTTCAACATCACAACAAGAAAACATTCTCCATATTTTCACTGATAAGCAATTGATTGAGTTATTAAATAATTCTTACCAAGATGATATTGCTGACTTCTTACAAGATTTACCGGCAAACTTAGTCGCTAGAATTTTGAAAGTTGCAGACCCAACGTTGCGTTCTGACATCAACCACCTTCTTAATTACAAACCTGGGTCCGCAGGGAGCATCATGACCACTGAGTACATCACGATTGCCGAAAATCTTAGCATTGGAGAAACCCTTGAAAAAATAAGAAAAACCGGTCGTGACCAAGAAACCATTTATTCAAACTTTGTCGTCGATTCAAATCGATTTTTAAAAGGAATCATCTACATTGAGGACGTTGTTTTTCATGAATCAAATCAACTCGTTAAAGATGTCATGAACAAAGAGTTTATCTCTTGTTTTGTTCATACTGACCAGGAAGAAGTCTCTCAATTATTTAAACGTTATGATTTATCGGTTATGCCAGTGCTTAATGAATCCAATCACTTGGTTGGGATTATTACCATTGACGATATTGTCGATGTCATTGAAAAAGAAGCAAGCGAAGACTTTTTAAAAATGGCGGCCATTTCACCATTAGATGGTAACTACAAACAAACCAAACCGATGGCAATCGTGATGAAGTCGATTCCATGGATTTTAGGGTTAATGGTCTTAGGCATGGTTTCTACCTTTACCATCAATCAATTTCAAGGCATTCTAGAAAGTGTGGTTATCCTGACGGCTTTCATTCCTCTAATCATGAATACAGGTGGCAACACGGGCAATCAATCGGTGGCAATCATCACGCGAGCCATTGCTGTCAAAGATATCACCCTCAAAGATGTTACCTTTATCATTCAAAAAGAATTGAAGGTGGCCACTTTAACTTCATTGATTACTGCATTGTTTACCTTTGGATTGATTTGGTTTCAACTGGTCATTGGTTTTATCCGATTACCCATCGATATGAATCTGGTAATGTATGACTCTGGATGGTGGTTATTCATTGTTCGGATTGCAGGACTAGTCAGTTTGACGCTCCTCCTATCGATCTTGTTGTCAAAACTACTTGGTAGTTTATTGCCTTTACTTGCCTTGAAATTAAATAAGGACCCCGCGGTCATGTCTTCACCTTTTCTAACCACGATCGTCGATTTTAGCTCTCTGCTCATTTATTTTATCTTAGCGAATGTGTTGTTTAATTTCTTTTAATTTTCTTAGGGTTTGGTTATAATCATATTCGCGCAGGTATGGCGAAATTGGTAGACGCGTACGTTTGAGGGGCGTATGGGGTAACCCTTGGGAGTTCGAGTCTCCCTACCTGCACCAAAAATAAAATAACCCGCTTTTTAAGCGGGTTTTTATATTTACCAAGGTAATGGAATCTTAGGACTCCAAATGGGTGACTGAGTTGCTAACGCCCCAACACCACCGTTGGCGAGATAATTCCAATCAGGTGACTTTTCTCCATTGGGACTAGAAGGAAAACCTTTGGTCCCCCAACCATTTAACTTCGCAATGTTTTCTGCATACTGTAGAAAATATAAAAATGGGACATTTTTATAACTCAAATTAAGATCAATTTGAGTAAACTCACTGGCGACATTTTCAGATAAACCCTCACGAACAATCAGAAATTGAGCAAGTTGTTGATTCACCCAGACAAGACCTAATGCACGATTATTGACTTCTTTTAAAGCTCCACCCATGATCGATTGAATGTAAAACACCGATTGATCCGGATTGCGCATCACAAATTCTTTATTGTATTTACTGGCAACATAACCCCACGCTTCTGCTCGTACGTAATTGCCATCAACCTCTGGGGTGTTGATGTAATAGTATCTAACCGAGTTACCTGGAAAAGAACCGGAAGGGGCAAAGGTTGCAGTGTCACCATCTGCGATCGAGACATTGGTAGTTTGGACGTAGCCACCTCCACCGATGGTGGTGCTTCCTGATTGGACAAAAGGATAGTTTGCATATCGTTGTTCTAATCGAGGCCCTTCATATAGTTGGGCGTGGCTCTTAATCTCATGGAGATCATTCTTTAGGTATTGAAATAAATTAGGTAAATAAGAAATAAATTGAAAACGATTGTAAATTGGAGATGCTTGGTACTCTTCTTTTTCACCTAATCTAATTAAGGTTTGATTGGTAGAATAAGCAATATCAAAGCCAATGACACCAATCGCATCAATAATTTGATTTGCCTTTGATAATCGGATGGCATCATCACCGTTAAAAGGTAGACTTCCGGTTTCAAGTTGGAAATCCATCTTTGCTTTCACCTCTGCCAAATCATGGGTGGTGCTGCCAACGACAAAATAACTCTTTGATTCGATTTGACCATTCAATAGGATTTGATTGGTGATTATAGCCGAACCATTGTTATAGAAATCTAAGGATATACCAGTTAAGGAGATTGAAGCATCAGAAGGATTATAGAATTCAATGACATTGTTCCGTGTTGAAGACGCGGTATATAGCTTCGAAATGACCAAGTTGGGCGTTGGGATGACGCTTTCACTCGATGAACCACTGGTTGAATTACAGGCTGCGACTAAAAAGGTCGTTAAAGTTAGTAAGAGATAAGACTTTTTCATAAAGATTCCTCTAAAATATTATGACATAGGATTGGCGATGAATGTAGCCTATTTTTTTAGTTTTTTAGGCTTCAAAAAAATCAAGTATCCACTGGTTAATACCAAAATA
>JBIIZK010000019.1:0-9134 GCA_044346305.1 Bacilli bacterium | reverse complement strand
CCAAGGGTAATGATTTTAAAACATACCTTGTTTCACCTTTGGTCCACGAGAGTAAGACTGGACCAAACCCAATTGAAAATTCTCTAACATAAACATTAAAAGCTTTGGCCACCAAAAAGTGCCCGAGCTCGTGAATCAAAATAAGGATTCCTAGAGATAACAGAAATAAAACCGTCGATAAGATCCCTTGCATAGGTCACCTCCAAGATGATAAAAATACTATCTTATTTTAACAAAAATCTATGGCAATAGCTGAGTTTAAATCGGTAAGGGATAAACGAAGTCTGAAAGTAATGAAATGATCAAGGCAACAACCAAAACCACCATGGAAAAAGAGTCAACGCGATCGAGGATACCACCATGTTCGCCTAATAAATTTGAGAAATTTTTAATCCCAAATTCTCGTTTGATAATAGAAAAAGTAAAATCGCCCAATGTCGCAATCAAAGGCATGACCAAGGAAATCAATAAAATCCAATACCACTGATCTAGGGTTAGGAAAGGTAACAATGGCGTTCCAAATGCGGCAACCATGATGCCAAAGGTGAAGGATACAAGAAAGGAAACGGCAACCCCTCCAAAAAAACCCTCCCAAGTTTTATTTTTAGAAACACGGACATTCATTTTATGTTTACCAAAAAAAGTACCGATCAAATAAGCACCAATATCCGTAAAAAAAGTTCCCATGGCTGCATATAACAATAGGAATGAATTGGCAATCATCGACCTTGGTTCATTAAACATAAATTCTGGAAAAAATCTCAAAAATAGAAAAGCTTGAAAACTTAAAGATAACAAGGTAGCCATGGTAATTAAATACGTTGCATCTTGAACTTTAAAACGCACATCGGTTATCGAAGAGAAAAACAAAGTTGCCACTAACACGGTAAGGATAAATGTTGGTAGCTCCATCTGATTTAACCCAGTCGCAAATGACCATTGGTTAAAATTTAAACCAACGACAGTAAAATTATTGATAAGAAAAATATAAAAAATCATACTCACCATCATCAAATAGACAAAGACGCGAATCGCAATCGGATAGACTTGATCATTTCTTACGGTAAGAATTTCATGAGTTGCAAATAGTAAGCCAATCAATGCGAACAAAACAATGAACCAATCACCAAGAATAATCGTGGGAATAGCCAACAAGGCCAATACCAACCCGACAATGACCCGATTAGAAAACTTCTTTTGAAATTCTGGTTGAATATTGTTCATATTTTACCAAACCTCCGTTTGCGTTCTTGGTAGCTCTTGATCACCAATTGTAAATCTGCCGCTTTAAATTCAGGCCAGGATTTAGCTACAAAGACAAACTCAGCATAAGCAATTTGATAAAGCAAAAAGTTAGAAATTCGTTGTTCACCTGACGTTCTAACCAGGCAATCCACGGGTGGCAAATTCGCAGTATCAAGAAATTGATAAAAGTTAATTGGGGTGATGTCTTCAATTTTCATGAGGCCATTTTGAACAGCGTTGATTGCTTTTTGAGTGGCGCGAACAATTTCATCTTGTCCACCATAATTAACGCAAATATTTAGTGTATGACGTTGGTAATCTTTGGTTTCTTGAATAGCACGATTGAGTAATGTCTGAGTCTTTAACGGTAATCCTTCTATTAACCCCGAAATAACTAACCGAACTTGATCCTCATGCAAGGTTTTTAAGTATTTATTTACGAATTCATTGAGCAATTGAAATAGCCCATTCACTTCGAGCTTTGGTCTTGACCAATTTTCAGTCGAAAAAGCAAATAAGGATAAATAAGGGATGTTCATAGCCTTTGCTTCTTTAGCTATCTCTAGAACGCGCTTCGCACCTTCTTGATGCCCTTTTAAACGAGGTAAACCCTTCGCTTTTGCCCATCGACCATTGCCATCCATGATGATTGCAAGATGATTCAACGAAGGTTGATTGAGTTTTTTATCCTTTGAATTTTGCATATCTAAATTATACAACTTCCCCCAAGTGTCATCGCCAATTATTCTACTACAAAGTTAGGATTTCTTTTTCTTTCATTAGGAAGGATGCATCGATTTGGGCAATCATTTGATCATGAACTTTGGTCATATCCGCTTCGATGCGTTTTTTCAAATCCTGGGTGTACTCATCATCGGTGACCATAGCAAGGAAATCTTTGCGAACATTACGAATGGCTACTTTGGATTCTTCCGCCATTTTTTTAGCATGCTTGGCTAGGTCTCTACGGCGATCTTCGGTGAGGGCAGGTAACTGTAATCTGACCACATCAGCCTCTGCAATTGGATTGATGCCTAATTCAGCTTTGTTGATTGCTTCAACAATGGCCTTTATGTCACTTTTATCATAAGGTTTAATCAGCAATTGTCTTGGTTCGGGAACAGCAACACTGGCGATTTGATTGATGGCAGTTGGTTCGCCATAATAATCCACCATCACTCGATCCAATAATGAAGCATTGGCCCGACCAGTTCTTAAGGTGTTGAATTGAGCAAGAAGAGCAGTTATGGTTTTTTCCATTGCAACTTTTGCTTCTAAGGCAATCGCTTCCATTTACTTGGCTCCTTTTTCAATCGTGGTTCCAATTGAACGATCTTTAATGACTTGAAGTAAATTCTTGGTATCTTTCATATCAAAGACACGAATGACAATGGCAGAATCCTTGATCAATGAGACCGCAGTTAAATCCATTACGGTTAATTTTTTATTGAGCATTTCATCAAAGGTTAAATGCTTAATGAGTTTGGCGTTGGTGTTGACTTTTGGATCACTATCAAACACACCTGCAACCCCATTCTTTGCCATAAAAATGGTGTCAGCATGAATTTCCATTGCTCGTAATGAAGCGGTGGTGTCGGTTGAAAAATAAGGACTTCCTGTGCCACCCGCAAAAATAACGACTCGACCTTTTTCTAAATGCCGAATCGCACGACGGCGAATATAATTTTCCGCAACTTGTTCAACATGAATCGAGGAGAGGACTCGGCATTGAACGCCTTCATTTTCTAAAGCACTTTGTAATGCTAACGAATTGATGATGGTTCCTAACATGCCCATGTAATCGGCTGTGGAAGATTCAATACCAATCGATTTAGCTAGTTTTCCCCGCCAAATATTGCCAGCCCCAATAACCACTGCAACTTCTAACCCTTCACTTTGAATGGTTTTAATTGCCTTGGCAACTGTCGATAAATGAGTGGCCTCAAGAATGGTTTTTTCTTGAGTGTTCGCTAACGCTTCCCCAGATAACTTGATGACGATTCGTTTCATGTTTCCCTCCAATTTATGAAAAAAAACACTCTTAATGAGTGTTTTTAACTTGAGACATGACTTCACTTGCGAAATCAACGACCTTCTTTTCTATGCCTTCGCCAACTTTATAACGGGCGAACTGAATAGCTTTCATTTTGTTTTTGTCTAAGAATACTTTCGTTGGTTCTTCTGTTTCTGAGAACATAAAAGGTTGCATATCTAAAGAGGAATCTTTAAACATGGTGTTGACTTTACCTTCGACAATTTTACTAAGAATCGCTTCTGGTTTATTCGCATACTTTGGATCTACTTTAACCAAGTTTTTTTGCTTGATTGTTTCTTCTTGAATCATCGTTGGAGAAACCGAAGCAAAGCTTGGATAAAGTGGATTACGATCAGTGATATGCATTGCGAGTTGATCCGCTAATGCAACACTGCCACCCTCAACAAGGAGTAAACTCGAAACCACGCCATTCATATGGACATAGTGACCAAAGATTTGGTTAGGTTGTTTTTTAATCAGGGTAAACCGACGAAGAGAAAGTTTTTCACCAATTTTAACGGTAGCTTCTGTGTAAAGGTTTTGTGTTAAAGCAACAGCTGCTTCTAAGGTTGCGGGTTTTGAGACCAACAAGATGGCAGCAGTATCGTTCATGAGTTTACGAAATGCATCACCTCTAGAAACGAAATCTGTTTCACAGTTTACTTCAAGAATTAACGCAAGTTGGGGTTGAAGATATACTAAAGATAAACCTTCTGAAGCGACACGATCAGCTTTTTTAGCAGCTTTAAGAACACCTTTTTCATGAAGCCATTTGGTGGCTTTTTCAACATCCATATTAGATTCTAGAAGTGCTTTTTTGCAATCCATCATGCCAGCACCAGTGCGTTCTCTAAGTTCCTTAATTAAAGCAATGATATCCGCCATGCTAATTATTCCTTTGCTTCAATCTTGGATTTTCGTGGAGCTCTTGGTTTTTTTTCTACTGTTGGTTCAACGGAAACAGGGGCAGCTGGTTTCACTGGTGCTGGTTGAGCAACCACAGGAGCAGCGGCTGGGGTAGGAGTGACACTAACAGGTTGGGCTGCTGGAGTTGTTGAGGTTGAAGTTGGGGTTGATGAGTAGCTGCGGGATTGATAGGAGGAACTCGACCCATGAGAACTATGGGAACGATAGTCGGACCGTTGTCCATAACTACGATCTTGGGGTTTAGTTGCTTCTTTTAAAGCAGCAATCTTGGCAATGAATTCATCGTCTTTGGTATAGGCAACAACAGTCACACCACCTTTGGCTTCGACAATGGCATCAGCAATAGTTTGCAGAATTAATCGAACAGAGCCAATGGCATCATCGTTGCCAGGAATTGGATAATCGATTAAATCAGGATCACAATTGGTGTCGGTGATACCGAACACAGGAATGTTTAATTTACGAGCTTCAGCAACCGCGTTATGATCGACGGTTGGATCGACAACAAAGACGGCTTTTGGTAAACCACGAATTTCTTTAATCCCTTCGAGGTTCTTCAAAAGTTTATCTTTCTGTTTGCGTAAACCACTGGCTTCTTTCTTTGGCAATAAATCCAAGGTGCCATTGGCTTCTTGTTGTTCTAAATCTTTTAGGTAGCGAATCCGGCCTAAAATGGTTCGGAAATTAGTTAAGGTACCACCTAGCCAACGGGTATTAATATAGAAGGATCCAGAACGGAGTGCTTCTTCTTTAACCACCGATTGGATTTGTTTTTTAGTCCCAACAAATAAAACGGTCCCTTTGTTGGTGATAATTTCTTTTAATTTGTTATATGCTTCTTCAATTTTGGTAACAGTCTTTTTTAAATCAACGATGTAAATCCCACGGTCAGAAGTATAAATAAACTTCGCCATTTTTGGATTCCACTTCCGCATTTGGTGACCATATTGGACCCCAGCTGCAGCAAGCTTTTTCATCGAAATAATTGGTTCTGTAGACGATCGAACGACTTCTGACATTGCGTCTTTTGTTTCAGCAATAACTGCTGCAGGTAAAGCGCCTTCCTTTTTTTGTTCACTCATGGGTGAAACCTCCTATTTGTTTTGCCTCCATCACTTCTGACAACCGCCCTAACCGTAGTTAGACATGGAAGTTGAATTCATGATGTGTGTTGTCTCTAACTTTCGCTAGAGCAGGGTAATTTTAGCACAATTGATGACAATATCAAATGAAAATTACTTCTTTTTAAAAGCACGTGGATGGGCAGATCGGTACTCTTTCTGCAAGGCTTCTCGACTGACGTGAGTATAGATTTGGGTTGTATTGATCGTGGCATGACCTAAAAGCTCTTGAATGGTTCTTAAATCAGCACCATTATCAAGCAATTGAGTAGCGAACGTATGTCTTAGTTGATGAGGATGGATGTGAAGATCAACCCCGGATCGTCTAGCCAATTGGGCAAGAATATACTCTAAACCTCTAACGGTTAGGGGTTTTCCTAAATGATTTAAAAACAGATGAACAGATAACTCATCTTGGGCAAGCCCTTGAATTAACACCGGACGAACATCCTTAAGATATAAACTAATGCTTTGTTGGCAAGGCTTGGTGATGGGAACTATTCTTTGTTTGTTGCCTTTGCCGAGGACACGAAGAATCCGTTGAGATAGATTGAGATCTTGCATGGTTAACCCGACCACTTCACTCGCGCGCAGACCCGATCCATACATCAATTCAACCAACGCCAAATCACGCATCATCAAAATTGATGCTTGATCAAATGGTTGATTCAACACTTGTTGGATTTGCGGTTCATCGATGGTCTTGGGTAATGGTTTACTGATCTTAGGAGAGTGAATCAAGGCAAATGGATTTAAAGTTAAGAATCCTGAATCAATATAAAATTGATAAAAATGTTTCAGTGTTGCAATGCGCCGTTTTAAGGTGATTGGTTTTAAGCCATCTTGTAATTGGTTTGCCAAAAAAGCTCGTGCTTCTGATACATGAATTCGGTCAAATAATGTAGCTTGTTCATAAAGATATCGAAAAAAGATAATTAAATCATGTTGATAAGACGCTACGGTTTTTGAGGAAAACTTTCTTGTATGCGTTAAGTAATCTAAAAAATCTTGAATCGGTTTATTCACAACTACATTATAAAGCGATTATGCTTTTTTGGTTTTTTTAGCTTTTAGCGTTTTCGCTGCTTTTTCTGTTTTCGCAGCTTTTGAGGATTTAGCAGATTTTTTAGCTGGCCGTTCTTTAAGAACAATGACCGTACCATCAAGATTTTCTAAATGCCGGCAACTTGGAAATCCTGAACATCCGACAAAGGGTCGGCCACCTCGTTTTGCAAAACGTTTAATCAATTGTTTACCACATAATGGGCAATCTTTACCAATTGGTTCTGCTATTGGTTTTTTCGATTGGAAGACGCCTTTAGCGTTACCGTCTTCGTCGTCTTCACGTTCAGAAGGATCTTCTTTGAGCCAAGGTAAAGGCACATCACTTGATACAAATTTACAGGTTGGATATTGATTGCATCCTAAGAAGACACCAAAGCGAGAACGTCGAGGAACAATGGTGCCAACTTTGCAAGTTGGGCATGACCCATAAAAATGTAATGCAGGATCGTCACTTGGAAGATCTCCAGCTAAATCATATTGAGATTTAAATGTTTTATAAAAATCATTTAATAACTCAAGACGTGTCACTTCTCCATCTTTGACTTCATCTAATTTAAGTTCCATTTCTGAAGTGTAGGTAGGGTTTATCAAATATTGAAAATATGTTAATAAATATTTCATCGCCGCATGGGCTTCAGGATTTGGATAAAGTGTATGACTCTTGACGCTGACATAATGATGATCTTTTAAACGGGCAATGGTAGCAGCATACGTGGATGGACGACCGATGCCTCGGTATTCCATTTCTTGAATGAGTTTTGCTTCGGAAAATCTTGACGGCCCTGACGTGGCGTGTGGCTTTAATTCTTTAAACACCAAAGGAAAACTTTGGCCTTTAAATAATTGAGGTAACTGGCTTCCTTCATCTTCTTCGACCACTGGATATGCTTTCGTATAACCTTCAAATGTGACCACGGAACCTTGGGCTCTAAAGGTAAATTCGCCACCTTTAAAAGTATAGGTTGTCACATCATATTTCTTCGGTGTCATTAACGACGCCAATGCGCGTGAATAAATTAATCGATAAAGTTTTAATTGATCGGTGGTTAAATATGACGTCATCATCTCAGGGGTTCGGGTGATGCTGGTTGGACGAATCGCTTCATGAGCATCTTGGCTTTGAAGAATGGCTGTTTTAGATTTTGGTTTATCGGACAAATATTCTGAACCATAGGTGGTTTGAATAAAGGAAGATGCTTCGGTTATGAATGTATCCGATAACCGATCTGAGTCGGTACGGATATACGTAATTAAACCAACGTTTTCATCACCTATCGTCACCCCTTCATAAAGTGATTGAGCAACGGATTGAGTTCGTTGAGGAGAAAAGCGAAGATCTTTATGGCTACTTGCTTCTTGTTGTAACGTTGAGGTTCGAAAAGCTGCTTTTGATTCTTTCTTTTTTGACGTAATCAAGACTTCTTGTAATGTTAATTCTTTGGGGAGTTTTTGAATAAAGGATTGGGCAATTGCTTCTGTGGATAAAGGAATGATTTTTCGATAACCTGTGGGATCGGTTTTATCATCCGTGTTTTTTAAAGCTTGAGCTTGAAAGGCAACAAGGTCTAAGGGCAAAGGTTGTTTCGGGGTCGTTAATTCAGTTTCAATGGTGAAATAGGTTTGCGGATGAAACGCGAGGACTTCCATTTCACGTTCAATCACAAAGCGAAGGGCTACCGATTGGACGCGACCACCTGCAGGAGCATATACTTTTTTATTGAGAATTTTAGAAAGCATGAATCCAACAATCCGGTCAAGAATTCGACGAGCTTCTTGAGACATCACCATGTCCATATTAATTTTGCGTGGTTTACTTAACGCATCAATAATCTTCTCTTTGGTGATTTCATAAAACTCAATACGATCAGTGGTCTCAACATCTAGTTTTAATGCATCTGCTAAATGCCAAGCGATGGATTCTCCTTCACGATCTGGATCGGTTGCAAGGATGACTTTATCGACTTTTTTAACTTCTTTTTCTAATTCTTTAACAATATCTTCTTTGCCTTTAATGATACGATAAGTTGGTTTAAAACCGTTCTCAATATCAACGCCAAAACCGCCAATACCGGAGATTTTAAGATCACGAATGTGACCCTTACTCGAAGCAATCGTGTAATGGTTTTCTTGATCCTTTAAGTATTTGGCAAAGCTCGTTTGTTTCGTCGGCGATTCGACAATTAATAAAATATTCATGGATACTCCTAAACAATAGTTATTATCATATGAAATCAAAAATTGTCAATCCAAAATTTTTATTGATTTTATTTCTACTAACAATTTTTTAAATAAATTTTTTCTCAGGTTCAGGATGTTTTTTCAAGGCATTTTCTTTTTCTTGACTCCCTAATAAATGCTCCAAAATGTCTTGACCTGTTTCAACTAGAACCGCCCCATCTTTAATTAATTGATTCGTGGAATTATCGGTGTTGGCTTGATGGGGCAATACATACACATCTTTACCTAAATAGAGAGCATAACCAACGGTAATCAGTGTCCCACTTCTTTTTTTGGCTTCAGCGACAAACACCCCTCTGGCTAATCCAGCGATGAGGCGATTCCGCCAAGGGAAGTGATCTTTGTTTGCCGGCGTTGATCCAGGATATTCACTTAGCAGTAAATGCTCACCTTTCATTTGTTGATAGGTTGATAAATGTTCGCGTGGATAACATACATCAATCCCCGATCCAAGAATCCCGATGGTCCGGCCTTGATGGTCAAGGGAGGTTTGGTGGGCTTTG
>JBIIZK010000115.1:0-2525 GCA_044346305.1 Bacilli bacterium | reverse complement strand
CAATGGCAATAAAGATAAGAAGGGTAATAAAGAAGTTCATTTACTTGGTCACTTTCTTTTCTAGAGCAACTTTGGCAGCTGCTTGTTCTGCTTTCTTTTTGCTTGGACCTGACCCAGTCCCTAGTATGATGCCATTAAAACTAACTTGAAATGTAAAATTCTTATCATGAGCAGGACCGGTTTCTTCAATCTTTTCATAAGTTACAGCCTCGCGAAACTCGGCTTGCATTTCTTCTTGTAACCTAGTTTTATAGTCCGTCAAATCATCCATGGCTACTTCAGTAATCAATGGCCGAAAAAAATTACCAACAAATGCGTAAGCTTTTTCAAACCCTAAATCAAGGTAGATCGCCCCAACAAACGCTTCAAAAATATCTTCAAGAATCTTATCACTTTGCTCAACCATGTCTCGTTTAATTGAGGGACCAATCGTGACAAAGGCTGCTAAATTTAATTCCTTGGCAATCTTGACCAAACTTATCGTTTGAACAAACTTGGCTCTAGTTTTACTTAGCTCACCTTGGGACCATTCTGGGTGCAATTGAAATACTAAATCTGCCACGACCATCGAGATAAAGGCGTCACCCATAAATTCTAAACGTTCATAGTCTTTACCAATACTTTTGCCGCTAGCATTGACAGAAGTATGGGTAAAGGCTAGTTGGTAAAGACTAAGATTATGAGCTTGGATTTGTAGTTGTTCCAACAATTGTTGTACTGGTTGCATGTGCAAATCCTTTCTTCATCGTCTCAACGATATTCGCTTCCGCTAGTTTTTTTCCTACTTCAATTGCATATGAAAATGCAAGACGATCGCTACTTCCATGGGCTTTGACGATAACCCCATTTAATCCTAACAGCATGCTGCCACCCGTGGTCCGATAATCCCAACGATGCTTCATTTGTTCAACACCTTTTTTTGCAAATAAATAAGCAAGCTTTGAGAAGATAGTGCGTTTGAAGAATTTTTTAATTTCATTCGACATGATTTTAAAAACTCCTTCTGTTGTCTTTAGATAAACATTGCCCGTGTATCCATCGGTGACGATGACATCGGCATGGCCATTTAAGGATTCTCGGCCTTCAATGTTTCCTTTAAAGCCAGGAAATTTATTTGCCACTAATATTTCAAATGCTTTTTTTCCTTCTGGGGAACCTTTTTTATCTTCAGTTCCATTGGACATCATGTACACTCTTGGTTCTTTGTTGCCGTAAACAGCTTGATTAAAAAGTCGACCCATCGTGGCAAATTGAACCAAGTGCTCTGCACTATTTTCATTACTCGCACCAATATCCAAAACATTGGTAATTTTACCAATTGCATTGGGCATGGGGACAATCAACGCAGCTCGTTCTACTCCCGGAATTAATTTGAGTTTTACTGTGGATGCAGAAAGATAAGCCCCAGTTCCACCACATGAAATCATCGCATCGGCATTCACTGTTTCATATAAATCAATCGCCTTTATCATTGACGATTCTTTCATTCTTAAGACATCACGCGCACCGGCTTCCATCGGGACCACATCTCGAGCATCAATGACTTCAGCAATCCCCTTTAAACCTTGAAGTTCTTCTTGTTTACCGACAGCAATCAATCGGTATTCACCAGGATTGCGTGATAAAAATAATTTCACTCCCTCAACTAATTCAGGAGCACCTTTGTCTGACGCCATCATATCTAAAATGATTGTTCGTTTCATTTAGTTAATTCTATTTTATCAAATTCAAGATGATTTAGGCAGGACAATAACCTTGGGTGTTGGTATTGGAGGGCCCCCAAATTTTGCACACTAACTCTTCATGATCAACATAAGGGTTTCGATTGCCTTGTAGGTCATATATAACTTCATTACGACGTTCCTCAAAAGGATCTACTGGATCGTCTAAGTGCCACTTAACCAAGAGGCTTAGTTGGGCCATTTGAAAGGTGGAAGGTGAATTTGAACCTGTGACATCGACTAGACTTAGCTCTGGCCACATGGTCACCATATAAAATAAAATTCTAGCCACGTCACCTCTGACCACAGATGGAGGAGCATAACTGGTCGCGGTGGTGGTTTCAGCAAAATATTTATTGCCACGCGATGAGTTAACACTTGGATTTTCTGGTTTTAAATTATGATAATCAGCACCTTTATGACGCGAGGAGTTTTCTGTTGAAACATTCATTAGGGATTGAGGAAAAACGTGTTCTCGATTCCAAGTTGAACCTGCATCCCACGTTGATGAAACACTATTTCGGCTATAAACCAAAATAACGTTATTTGGATTGGAAGGATCTTGATCAAATCGTGGAATATCATACCGTGAATCCCCATAGGTAACGGATGCTGGCAATAATCCCGATGAGGTTAAAATACTTCGAAGGATTGATGTTAATGTCGGCTTGAGTTGGGCATTGCTAACGCCATTGATCGCTTGATAGTATCCTTGATAGACTGTTTGGCTAGACGTGAATTGTGAGGTTGTTGTACTCGTCAATGAACTTGATGAGGTTTGGGAAGAAAGACTTGAAGAACTAC
>JBIIZK010000114.1:0-2529 GCA_044346305.1 Bacilli bacterium | reverse complement strand
CTCGGTTACGCTGTCATGGCGGCTGGGTTGCTGTACTTCTGGTTAACGATTCGTCAGAATCACCCAAAGTTCCGCATGTCGAACATTCTATCCGTTGTCGTCTCGATCTCGGCGTTACTCTTATTGTTTGCTCAACAAATTGCATGGGTTGATGCCTATGAACTTAATGAAGTCACTAATCTTTATGTATCGAATGGAACTTTCTCGAATGGTTTCCGATACTTAAACTGGCTCATTGACGTTCCTAATCTTTTAACTCAAATCTTGTTCGTGGCCTTGATTACCGGTAAAGCATTCCGTAAATATTGGAGAGACTTCACTTTATACGGCATGTTGATGATTGTCACTGGTTATATCGGTCAATTCTATGAACCAGGAAGAACTGACTTTGTTGCTGGTAATGGATTATGGTGGATCGTTTGGGGTGTTATCTCAACCGTTTTCTACGTCTTCATTCTCATCACCATGACAAAAGTTATCGATGAAGGTGCAAAAAACATCAAGGGCAGCAAGCTCGTCGGTGTCTTTTCATTCATTAAGCCATGGTTCTACATCACCTGGACCATTTATCCAATCGCTTACATCATGCCAGCCTTATTCGGTGTTGGTATTGATTCCTTTGTGGTTGTGTCGCAACAAGTGTTATACACGATTGCCGACATCACCTCAAAAGTTGTCTATGGGATTATGTTGAACACCGTGTCAACGTTCTTATCGACAGAAGCAAAATTCGAAGAAGCCGCTTAAGTCTTCGGTTTGTACAACGAAAACATCTAGGATTCTTCCTAGATGTTTTTTTATTTGATGGAAATTAAATGGTGTTGATACAGTTGATAGATTCGATCACTGGCGTCTTCAATCGTCACTTTTTCGTTATCAATATCATAATTGATATTTTGCAAGGAAGAACGGGCGAAATTGACTTGGTCAAACGCTAATCTTTTCTTGGCAAAATCTAAATCTTGTCCGCGTATAATCATCCGATTTAATCTCGTGATTTCACTGGTTTTGATAAAAAAAGTGACAAATCGACGGTTGCCAAGATTGGTAAAAACCTTCAAACCATTGGCGTCAACAATCAATACTTTTTGTTCGCCAACTTCTGCCTTGGAGGTCCCATATTGAAATCCGTTATACAACGTGGTTTCAATAAATCCGTTCTGGTCTCGCATGGTATTAAAATTGTCATCGGAGACAAAGTGGTAATCGATATTAGGAATTTCTGTCGGGCGAATTGGGCGTGTGGTATGCGTGACAACCTTTTTCACACCATATTTTTGATAAAGAATTTTGGCTATTTCAGTTTTTCCACTTGCGGAAGGTCCGGTTAAAATAATCATGCTTTATATTATATTAGGGAATTCAAGAAAATTCACTAGGAAACCATTCTTCATCGATAAGGTCCTTATAATTACCTAAAATGTTTTCACAAAAAATATATTTGAATGAAAACTATTGATATTCATAAGGATTTTAAGTATATTTTGTATGCTAGATAAAAATGATTTCACTAGCACATGGAAAAGGAGAATTGTGATGATCTTAGGTAAATTTGATCCGCAAAAGAAACAACGGTTTGCAGTCTTAGACGAAAAGGGGAAGTTAATTGCCCCAGAATACGAACCTAAAATTGATGATAAGACTTTATTAAAAATGTATCGGACCATGAAGTTAGCTCGGATTGCTGATATCCGCGCGATGCAATATCAACGTCAAGGTCGGATGCTAACCTTTGCTCCTGTGCAAGGACAAGAAGCGGCCCAAATTGGGACGATGGCTGCCTTGGATAAAAATGATTGGATTTCTCCAGCGTTCCGCGAACACGCGGCGATGCTTTATCATAATGTTCCTTTAGAAAATATTTATTTATATTGGTTTGGTAACGAACGTGGTTCTCGCGTTCCTGATGATGTCAATGTCTTACCAGTTAACATTCCAATTGGTTCACAATTTGGCCATGCTTCTGGTTTGGCATATGCCTCTAAATTATTAAAGAACAACAAGCAAGTTGCTGTTACTTATATTGGTGATGGTGGTACGTCGCATGGTGAATTCTATGAAGGGTTAAACTTTGCTTCATCGTTTGACGCTCCGATGATTGGGATTATTCAAAACAACCAATGGGCCATTTCTACCCCACGTCGTAAAGCGACAAAGGCTGAAACCCTTGCTCAAAAAGCAGTTGCGGTTGGTATTCCTGGTATTCAAGTGGACGGAAATGACGTCCTCGCCATGTATGCGGTTGTCAAAGAAGCAGCAGAACGTGCTCGTAAAGGCGAAGGTCCAACCTTGATTGAAGCCTTTACATATCGCCTTGGGCCTCATACATCTTCCGATGATCCAACCATTTATCGTAAGAACGAAGAAGTTGAAGAATGGAAGAAAAAAGATCCACTCATCCGTTTCAAAGTTTACATGGAATCCAAAGGTTTATTGGATGATGCCAAAGAAGCAAAATTGGATGAAGAATTAGAAGCCATTGTGAAAGCAACCTTTGAAAAAGTTGAAAAAGAAGGACCAATCGTCAGT
>JBIIZK010000113.1:0-2583 GCA_044346305.1 Bacilli bacterium | reverse complement strand
CTGTCGTCGCTTGGGAGACAATGACAATCGAACGAATAACAACAATTAATAAAACAAAGAAAATTAAACCAAGAAAAACCAAACCAATTCCAGCTGCAGTTGAGTAAATCATCATCTTACTTACCTTCTTTCTTTTTCATCACGGTAAGTTTATTACCGGTGATTTCTTGAACAATTGCGTATTCTCCACTTTTAAAACTGACATTCCCTTTAGTGATGAGTTTCCAATGGACATCTCCTTGTAATCCCATACCAGATTCTTTTGGCCCAAAGCCTTTTTCGACTAGAATTTCTTTTCCAATCAATGAATCAGCATTGGTTGGAATGATCGGCCGGGTTGAGACCCGATTAACAAATGGCTTCGTTAATATTAATAAGGCAACTGTGGTGACAGTAAAAAGCAATAATTGCCAAACAATATTAACTTGAAATATCGTTGCGAATAGTAAAGCAACCAACGCCCCACCTGCAAACCACAAAGAAACGAGTGCCGGTTCTAAAGATTCAATAATCACAGCAACAAAAAAGACCACAACCCAAACGATAATTCCGACTAATTGAAAATCAATATTCGTAAATATCATGGACGGTCCTCCTTCAAATTATCTTACCATTTTTCATCAAACATTTATAGTTATATCCATTGGATTTTAGAGTAAAATAGAATAGATGAAAAAAGTTAAAAACCATTCTTTTTATGAGTTTATTATGAAAGTTCACTCAATAAGTAAAATTGGTTTAACCTATTCAAAAGATCCGTATGCTTTAGAAAATTATCTAGAATTAAGCGAAATATCTTCAACGATGTTAAAAAGCTTCACCAAGGTAGATTTTAAGAGGCCTCAATATTTTTCCAAGGATTTATACCCAACGCCAAATGTGTCTGTACGGATGGTGATTTTTGATGATCAACAGAAAGTGCTTTTGGTAAAAGAAAAAGTTGATGGTGGTTATACCTTGCCAGGCGGGTGGGCAGATTTGTTTGAAAGTCCAGTTGAAGCAATCCGTAAAGAATGCCTACAAGAAGCTGGGGCAACTGTTGACGTAGAAAAGCTATCGGGTGTCTATCATTTTGATTTTTTCCATCATGGTTCTGCCCAGAGTCAATATGTTTTAGTCTTTAAAGGGCGATTAACTAAACCTTTAAAGCCTTGGGGACATGAAATTCTTGATGTTGGTTTTTTTCCGATGAACCAATTACCAAAAACTTTATCACTTAAAATTGATCGCGTGGACTTAATGAGGATGATCAAGGATGCCAAGCAAGAGGTGACTGCTTTTGAGTAAAGTAAAAAGACCTTGGTGGCAAGAAGCGATTGGATATCAAATTTATCCACGGTCTTTTTATGATAGCAATCAAGACGGCATTGGTGATATCAATGGTATCCGGTTAAAACTTCCTCACCTTCATCAGTTGGGAATCAATCTTTTATGGATTTGTCCATTCTTTGTTTCTCCAATGGATGACTATGGCTACGATGTGAAAGATTACTTACAAGTCGATCCAAGTTTTGGCAGCCTTGAAGATTTTCAAGCGCTATTGGCTGAAGCGCACACATTAGGGATTCGAATCATTATCGATTTGGTCCTGAATCATACTAGTGATGAACACCGATGGTTTATTGAAGCAAGAAAAAACCGATATTCAAAGTACCATGCGTATTATCTTTGGAAAAATCCCAAAACCACAGAAGAAGGCAAAGTATTACCACCAACGAATTGGCGCGGATATTTTTCTGATAGTGCTTGGCATTATGACGACAATGTTAAACAATATTATTTAAAAATATTTTCCAAAAAGATGCCGGATTTAAATTGGGAAAATCCATCCATGCGTCGAGATCTTTATGATATTGCACGGTATTGGCTAGATTTAGGAGTGGATGGATTTCGACTTGATGCCCTTGCCCACTTGGCAAAGGATTTGAGTTTTACTGATTCCTTGTTGCCTGTAGATTCAGATGGCTTGGTTCTTGATCCAACGAAATTCTCCTCTTTACCAAAAGTTTTTGATTACCTCAAAGAATTTAAAGAAGAAGTCTTATCCAAATACCCTGAAGTGTTGACGATAGGTGAAGTGGGTGGTGGAGTTCAACCCGAAGCAGCTCTACAATATGTTCTTCCTAAACAAGGAAGTTTAAACATGGTGTTCAACTTTGATACGTGTTGGGAAAATGGTGCATATGGTTCGGATACCAAAGCAGACCATGAACTAAAAACGAATGTCATTCAGTTAAAGCAAAATTTTATGAAGTGGTATGACGTGGTTTCTCCAGTTGCTTCTTTGCCAATTTATTGGCTCAATCATGATCACCCTCGAGTGGTTTCCCAGTATGGCTCTTTACGGTTTAGAAGAGAGTCTGCAACGATGCTCGCGACGACATTGTTATTTTTATACGGAACCCCATTCATTTATAACGGAGAAGAAATTGGGATGAGTAATGTTGATTATGAAAAACTCACTCAATTTAAAGATGTTTCTGCCATTCAATATGCAAAACAAAATAGCAATCGGCTTGATGAATCAACCATTCTAAGGTTTTTAAGAAGAACATCACGGGTCAACGCAAGAACCCCGTTTCA
>JBIIZK010000109.1:0-2628 GCA_044346305.1 Bacilli bacterium | reverse complement strand
ACCTTTTTGATTCTTGAAAGAATAAAGTAAATCGGGAAAAATATCACTTTAAAGATTTGAAACAAGAAGGTTGAAAATAACGCAGATTGATTAGGCAATCCTCGACCTATGACTTTTGGAATAGTGTCACAAAAAATGTAAAAAAGTAACGAGGAAAAAATAGTTGCGATAATCGTTCCAATACTATCGTCTTGATATAAGGTAATGAAGAAAATCGTTGAGATGGTAGACAGTAAAACCGAGGTAATGTTACTTCCAATCACAGTGACAATCACACTGTCATCAAATTGTTCAATTAAATGTAAGGTTTTCTTAGCTAAAGAGGATTTTTCAGATAAAACCTTGATGCGAATCGGATCAGCTGCAGCAAAGGCAGTTTCCGCTAAGGAAAAATAACCGCCAAATGCGAGAATGATAATTAGGATTAACCACGACCAAGGGTCTTCAAACATAACTGAAATCTATTATAAACTATTTCACCACTTGGTGGCAGTGGCGGCAACGTGGTTCATAAGCCTCAGATGCACCAACTTTAATGATTGGATCAGCATAATGAGCAGGTTTTCCATTGATAATTCGTTGGGTTTTGGTGGCAGGTGCACCGCAAACTACACAAATGGCAGTTAATTTTAATACATCTTCTGCAATCGTCATTAACGATGCAGTAATCGGAAAAGGTTCTCCTCTAAAGTCAGTATCCAGCCCACCAAGAATGACGCGGATTCCTTTTAAAGCAAGTTTTTGCGAAATATAGATGATGTCTTTATCCAAAAATTGAACCTCATCGACAGCGATGGCAAATGTACTTGAATCAACATAATCCAAGATTTCTTTGCTTTCCTTAATCGCAATCGATTTAGTCTTTAAATTGGAATGGGAAACGACTTCATTGGTTGAATAGCGATTATCTATTGAAGGTTTAAAAACTAAGGTTTTTTTCTTCGCGTACTCTAGTCGTTTAATTCGGCGAATGAGTTCTTCACTTTTACCAGCAAACATCGGTCCGCAAATCACTTCTATCCAGCCTGGGCGTGAAACGATTTCCATAATGTTCTCCTACTTTTGAAACGCTTTTGACCAAGGCAAGAATGGGACTTCGTTTTGGGGTAATCCCTTTTTCATCATCAAATCGTCAATTAATTTTTTTGCACGTTTTAACGATAACTCTGACTTTACTTTAAAGACAAGGGGTATGTCTTTGTACATTTTCTTATCGGAGGCATCATCGACTGGTATTGGACCATCTTTATAATCTTCGGGATTTAGTGCCATGTAAAGTTTTAATCCTTTTCCAGCAATGGTAATTTTAACGTATTCCTCTTTATGTAATCTGAAAATATCACCAGCATTGGATATACGGGACTTTACTTGAAAACTTAATATGTAATTCTTAAGTTCGTCATAATGGTTTAAAAGTATTGGATCTGCATTACTCATTCTATCTTGGAATGGAATACGAATAATTTTCTTTTTACCTGTTCTTGTAACGCCCATTTCTGAAGTAATCACAGATTTAAATTGGTCAGCACGTTTTTCATTTTCAGGAGCTTTCGTATTCTTCTTTCGAATAACTGGAATCGTCAATGTAGGAGAAACCATTCGTGAGCCATAAGAACTGTTAGGACTAGCCATAGTTGAACCAGTATTCTCTTGAATGTAGACTTGCTTGGGTAAGATTTTCACTGCCTCATTAATCATTCGTTGCACATCCACTTCGTTGATCTTTTTTCCTTCACTGGTTTGTTTTTTCACTTCCGTTGCGACCATGTTGGAAATAACCATTTCGGTTATTGGCACATTTTCTTGTTTTGGTAACTTCGATTCGACGATTCGTTTGATTTCTTCTTCACTGATTGCTTTTGGTAATTTTGATTCTACGAGTTTGCTAATCTGTTCTTCACTCATCACTTTAGGCATCACCACCGCAGTTGGTTGAGGAACACGCGCAAGAGCCTCAGCGATCATACGTTGTACATCGGATTCGTTAATCCTAGTTCCTTCGGTGTTTTGCTTCTTCACTTCCGTTGCGACCATACTAGAAATAACCTCAAGTGAGTCATTTGATTTAAGTTTTGATTGATGCTTTTGCATTAAAGCAACAATAAACGCTTCTTCAACAGGCTTGATTTGAATATTTGCAATTTTATTTGTTTCATATTGTTGAAGTTTTTCTTGAAGTGGTTGAATACGACCAAGCGTCTCCAATTGAAATTGCGAGAGAACATCTTTTAAAGTCATGAGGTCTTGATGTTGTTCGATTAAATCTTGTTTGGTTTGCTTGAGTTGATTAAATGCTTGGTTGAACTGGTCTTTGGTCATCAACTGACTTAAATCTTTGGTTGATGTTTGCTGAATGTTTGTTAATAATTTTTGATATTGTGCATCGAGGAGCTGCTTAATTTGTAATTGAGACAACGTCTGACTTTGAATTAGATTAACAACGTCTGCTGATGTAACTCCAGAACCTTGGATTGATTGAGAAGATTGGTTAGCATTTTCAACACGTTGGTCGGCTGTATTTGAAAGATCAATCAATTTTTTATAGGCCGGATTATGTTCAAGCGCTTCTTGAATTCGTTGATTAAGTTCTTCATTGCTTACCATCTTGTCCATTGAAGGCGGTAACGA
>JBIIZK010000107.1:0-2650 GCA_044346305.1 Bacilli bacterium | reverse complement strand
TTTAAAGATGTTTATATCCCAACCAACGAGGATTGGAAAAAACTTAAACAAGATGTCATGACGCATGGGTTATATAACTCGCATCGGCTTGCAGTTGCTCCGAATGGATCCATTGCCTATGTCATGTCAGCGACTCCTTCGTTAACACCCATTAAACAATTGATTGAAGAACGTACGTATGGTAATTCAAAAACTTATTTCCCAATGCCATCCTTAGATACAGCTGCTTTCATGTACGAAAGTGCTTATCGAATCGATAATTATAAGGTCATTGATGTGATTGCAACAGCGCAAAAGCATGTTGATCAAGGGATATCATTTGAACTTGGCATTACCTCGACGATTACAACCAAAGAACTGATTCGTTATTACTTATATGCTCACTATCAAGGCATTAAAACTCTTTACTATACCCGCACTCAAAAGCTTAAAATCGATGAGTGTGAGTCTTGCGTTGTATAATCAACCTATTTAAAGGAGAATCTATATGAGTAAAAATCCAGCTGAAGTTTTTAAACCCCTTATTTTTAATCCAAAGGAGGAGTTTTCTGGTGCAAACTGGAACGCCTCAGAGGATACGTTTACCCAACAATTTTATGAACAAAATCTTTCACAATTTTGGCGACCAGAAGACGTTTCTTTACAGTCTGATTTATTAACCTGGAAAATTTTAAGCGAACCCGTGAAGAGAACATATTCACTGAATTTATTGATTTTAACTTTCTTGGATACCTATCAAGGGGACATAGGCATGCCGGTGGTTTCCCGTTCCATGCCGGATGGCTTGCACCAACGGAAAGCAGTGATTAATTGGATGGCGGCAATGGAAAACGCGGTTCATGCAAAGTCTTATTCCAACATTTTTATGACATTCTTCTGCAACGCATGAAATTGATGAATTATTTGAATGGGGTAAAAAAAATAAAAATCTTCAAAACATCATGACCCTCATCGTTGGTCATTATGAAGTTCTCGATCAAATGAATTACTTAAAGAAATATTCTCCTGAAAAAGCAACCTTCAGCGAAGAAGAATTTCAAGTCGCACAATGGCGAGCGATGGTTGCCTCTGTCTTCTTAGAAACATGGTTATTCTATTCTGGTTTTTATTACCCACTTTACTTTTATGGCCAAGGTAAACTCATGCAAGCTGGCGAAATTATTAACTTAATCCTTCGTGATGAAGCGATTCATGGACTCTACATTGGTAAAATCTCTCAAGAAATTTTTGCAAAATTACCGAAAGCAAAGCAAGCAGAGTTAACCATTTGGATGCAAGATTTATTAAACAAACTATACAAAGAACAAGAAGAACTTTCTGAAACTGTTTACGACGCAGTGGATTTAACCCACGACGTCAAAGTCTTCGTTCGTTATAACTGTAATAAAGCGTTAATGAATCTAGGATTCGAAGCTCAATTTGAGTATGAAGAAGTTAACCCAGTTGTTTTAAATGGATTGAATACAGAAACGAAAACCATGGATTATTTCTCCATGAAAGGCAATGGATATCAAAAAATGAAATCTGTCGCCTTGGATGACAACGATTTTAGTTTTGACAAAGATAAAATAAATAAGTAGGTCATAGACCATGGCACAAGCAATCATCCTTACCAAAGACCAATGCCCTAATTGCCAAAACTTAAAAATGTTTTTAAAAATGGCTTTACGTGATCAATATAAAGATAACTTACGAGAAGTTCATCAAACCAATCAAGCTGAAGAGTTTGCTAGCTTGGTTAAAACTCATACAATCATGTCGACCCCTGCAATTATTTTGGGAAATGAAGTGATTCGCGGTTTTGAACCACAACCTGTGGTTAATTTTCTAGTTAAACATTTCGGAAAGAAATAAATCATGATTGTCATCGTTGTTGATTCGATGACAGGGTTAGGAAAAAAGTTTGCAGACAAACTTGGTTACCCAGTTTTTGAAATTCAAACATACCAACCGAAATCAGACGATGCGATTCTGTTGATTACTCGATCAATTAATTTTGGGGAAATCCCACCCTTCACACAAACCTTTCTCGATGGTTTTGCCAAGCAAGTGATTGGGGTTGTTGTTGGTGGCAATCGTACTTGGGGTAAAAATTTTGGTGCTGCAGGTGATAAAATATCATTAACTTATCGTATTCCTTTAATACTTAAGTTTGAAGGCATAGGATTGCCACACGAAGTAACTTTGGTGCAGTCCTGGTTGGAAAAAAGGAGTTAATTTATGCTTAACTTTACTCCCAAAAAAGCAAAGGTAATCAATCTTGTTGCCGCGATGACATTTTTTCTTGCCTTGGTAATCAATGGACTCGCTAACATCTTACCGATTAATGGACTTAGTACCGGATTGATTTCTGATAATTATGAAAATTATTTTGCCCCGGCAGGATTCACCTTCTCCATTTGGGGACTTATCTATTCCTTATTAGCAGGCTATGTTGGGTGGCGTTTAAAAAACTTAAATGAATCCGAAGATCATCCAAAAAATAGATTTCTATATCGCGTTGATATTGCGTTCATCATCTCCAATATTGCCAATGCCTTATGGATTTTATCTTGGCATTACCTTTCCTTCTATGTATCAGTATCGATGATGATATTGATACTCGTTTCATTGTCCTACATCAACCTCCAATTCAAAGGTGATCAAGACA
>JBIIZK010000108.1:0-2650 GCA_044346305.1 Bacilli bacterium | reverse complement strand
CCATGGATGGAACCGACTTTAAGACGAATTTAGGAGCTAACGCCATCTTGGCTGTTTCCCTAGCCGTTGCTCGGGCTGCTAGCGAAGAATTAAAGTTACCAGTCTATCAATACCTAGCCACTTTGTATGGTACTGAAGCTAAAGTTTTACCTGCCCCGATGATGAATGTGATTAACGGTGGAGCTCATGCTGACAGTTCTGTAGATTTTCAAGAATTTATGATTATGCCACTCGGTGCACCATCCTTAAAAGAGGCGGTTCGATGGGGTGCTGAAGTTTTTCATACGCTTAAAAAAGTATTAAAGAGTAAAAAACATATTACCGCCGTAGGAGATGAAGGTGGATTTGCCCCAAATTTAAAGAGTAATCAAGAAGCACTTGATGTCATCATGGAAGCAATTCAAAAGGCTGGTTATATTCCAGGTAAAGATATTTTCTTGGCCATGGATGTAGCTGCATCCGAATTCTATAACGAAGAAACCAAGGTTTATGAACTTAAGAAGAGCGGTGAAGGTAAAAAGACCACCGCAGAAATGATTGCCTGGTACGAATCATTGATAGCCAAATACCCTATTGTTTCCATCGAGGATGGTCTTTCTGAAAAAGACTGGGATGGTTGGCAAGCATTAACCTTAAAACTTGGCAGCAAAGTTCAAATCGTTGGCGACGATCTCTTTGTGACGAATCCGAAAATATTACAAGAAGGCATCAATCGTAAGATTGCCAATTCGATTCTCATCAAGGTCAATCAAATTGGCACCTTAACTGAAACCTTGCAGGCGATGAAATTAGCTGCCGCCAATGGTTACACTGCGGTCATTTCTCATCGTTCAGGCGAATCAGAGGATACCACCATCGCGGATTTAGCAGTAGCAACCAATGCCGGTCAAATCAAAACAGGTTCAATGTCAAGAACTGATCGGGTAGCAAAATATAATCAACTCCTTAGAATTGAAGATCAACTAGGAAATAAAAGTGTTTTCCGAGGCCTTGATTCTTTAAAAGTAAAAGCCTAGACATTGATGTTTATTGTCAAAACCCATCATTAATGATGGGTTTTTTATTTTAAATATGTAACCAGCGTTGTAAGTAGCCTAAGAATTTTGGTCCTAAGTAAGTTAACAAGGCAGTCAAGGATAACAATGAACTTATTAAAGCTATTAATGAAGGGACAAAAATAGGTGATTCCAATAGCCAAACAATCAATGAAAATTGAATCATTCCAATCATCGCGCTAACTAACATTTGAAAGAGTATCACATCAGTTTTTCTCATGATCGTTGCTAAAGTAAAAAAGACTAGATTGCTCATTGCAATTAGTATAGGTACTACATATTGAAGTGGCCATGCATCAAACGTTTGTTGGTTCACAAACGCCAAAACAATAGTTCCAGTAGAAAGGCCAAACAATTGCCACAAAATGACATAACCAATTCCTTGCCGATTATAAATGGTTTTGTAAATGAGAATCCATAAATAGAAGACAATAAAAGTCATCAGGAATGTAGTGCCAAGTTCATTAGCAATTAGAGCAAGATCAATCATCAGCGTTAATAACAAAGCGAGTAATAAAGGAAAGGCAAAAAAAGCATGCATGTTCCTTGCAGTTTGCTTATCAATTTGATTGTAATTTGGAGTAGGATAAAGGATTTGTTTATCATTTTCTGAAACTTGATGTATGAAACTACCGCAAACAGGGCAATGCGTCAAACTGCTGTCAACTTGAATGTGACATTGTTTACAAGTTTCCACTTATTGACCCTCTTCCCATCGATTACCGCTGACCTTGACTTGAACATGTAAATCATTAACTAGAATCTTGATAAATGACTGAATAAAGGATCGATCATCAATGATCCGAGAAAAGGTTAAGACGAGTTGGTCTAAGAAAGTCGCAATCCCAACATTTATGGGTAAAATTGGGGTTGAACAAATCATAAATTCAAAATGCTCTATATACGATTGAGTAGATTTTGGCATATCAATTTTGCCTAAATTAGACATGGTCATGCTTAAAGCAGGTTCACCAACTCGATTAAAAACCCTTTTTATTATCCATCGCTTAATAAACAATGGAATAAATCTTAATAAAATCATCCTTTCTGCTTTTAAATTGGCTCTTATTTGCGGGGCAAGGATTTCAAGTTGCTGACCATCTTTTAGTTGTTTATTAACGACCTCTAAGACTTCTTGAAAAGTTGAAGTTGGATTAAAAAAACCACCGATATTTATGGTCATAACAAAATTTTTCATTGTTTTTGATGGAAAATATTTTCGCATATCGACTGGAATAGAAAGAATGATTTTTTTCCTCTTTTTTGGATGAACTAATTCTTGTTTTTGGATTAAAATTAAAAGTAGAATGGATGCAAATAATCCTGTAATGGTGGTTTGTTTTTCCTTTGCAATGTTAATGCATTCAGATGTGCTTAAATGTAAATGAGTAAGGTAGTGACCAGTATGTTCAAAATAATCACCTTTTAAGTGGAATGCTTTTGCAGTTGGCATCCAAATACTTTTACCCTTAGTTATTTTTGTAGCAAAACTATCTTCAAGTTCTGAATTAGTAACTTGATCATTGGCATCAAACATGATGCCCTCTGCGTCAACCGAATAACCTTTTTCTCGGAGATAAGCTAGGGTTAAAGTT
>JBIIZK010000106.1:0-2659 GCA_044346305.1 Bacilli bacterium | reverse complement strand
ATGCCTAAGGCGATTCATCGTACGTATTTTGAGTCTGCAGGTCTAACCCCAGTTTCTCAAAGTAAGAACCGGCCTATGAATGAAAGATTGGCCGCATCTTATTTAAATCTATATTTTGTGAATGGCGGGTTGATTGTTCCAAAATTCAATCAAAAAACTGACGATATTGCTTTTCAACAATTAACCGCATTATTTCCAAAGCGTAAAATTGTCATGATGGATAGTAAGGAAGTCTTGCTTGGTGGGGGAAACATTCATTGCATCACCCAACAAATACCAAAAGGAGTTCGTTAGGATGAAGTTGGTAACCGTCAGTGCCATCCAAATGTCCATGTCCGATGACCGCAAAAAAAATATTGAACTTGCCACAACTTTAGTTAAGAAAGCTGCAGCGTCTGGCTCTAACATCATCCTACTTCCCGAACTTTTCATGGGTAAATATTTTTGCCAAGTTGAAAATTATGATCATTTTGACCTTGCTAGACCATTTGACAACAATCAAGATTTACAGTATTTTCAATCATTAGCTAAAGCTCTTCATGTGGTCCTTCCAATTTCTTATTTTGAACGAGCTAATAATGTGTTTTATAATTCGATAGGCATTATTGATGCAGACGGATCACTATTGGGCCAATATCGAAAAATGCATATACCTACCGGTGAATCCTATCAAGAAAAGTTTTATTTCACTCCTGGAGATACGCCTCTTCAAGTCTTTCAAACTCAATTTGGAAAAATTGGCGTCGCCATATGCTGGGATCAGTGGTTTCCTGAAGTTGCTAGAATATTGGCCTTAGAAGGCGCCGATCTTCTTCTTTATCCAACGGCGATTGGTTCAGAACCAACCTTGCCCATTGATTCACAAATTCATTGGCAAAATACGATGATTGGGCATGCCGCAGCAAATTTGTTGCCGGTGATTGCTGCCAATCGAATCGGAATTGAATCGTATGGAAATCATACAATGACGTTTTACGGAACGAGTTTTATTAGCAATCATCAAGGTGTAATTCTTCAACAAATGGATCGAGAATCGACTGGCATCATCAGCCAAACCTTTGATTTCAAAGCCATAGAAAAAACTCGATATTCATGGGGTGTCTTTAGAGATCGTCGTCCGGGTATGTATCAACGTTTACTTAAGAAATAGGTTCGGTAAAATTAACAATCCACCAACTCAGGGCTTCCACTTTATCTTGGAAGCCTTTTTTTATGCGCATATCCAAGGCATCTAAACTTAAGAGAATGTGATGAATTCTTTTCAAAGGAAATCGTTTCTTTCCTTGAATCATTAACTTGACTCGATACTCATGAATTTTAATGATTTGACTAATCGCGTTACTATCTTTTCCTTGACCGCTCAGGTGAACCACCTTGGCAAACAACTGAAAATGTTTACCTAGCAAACTGATTAACAAGGTCGGTTCAACTTGTAGGGTGGTAAAATCACGATAAATTTTTAATGCTTGTTTGATGTTTTCTCCCATCAAATGGTTGGTTAGTTCAAAAACATTCTCTTCTAGATTGGGTTTGATTAAGTCAATAATGGTAGCTTCTTCAATCATCGCCCCATAAACACCTAATTTCTTTAATTCCTGGTAAGCTCGGTCTAGATCAGGATACGTTGACAAAATAAACCTTGCGAATGCTTTAGGGGAAAGTTGAACATGAAGATCACGTTGCCATCCTTCCAAAAGACCAACCCACTCATCTTTGGTGGGTAAAGGCAAATCTATCCATTGATGGTGTTTTTTAATTAATTTAACGAAGGCAAGCCGTTCATCAATCTCACCTTCATAAATAAAGATGAGATGAATGTCAGGGTGGTCTTGGCTAAGAAATTCTAACAAGGTTGATTCCGCTTGTTGTTTACCACTGGTTTGTCTTCCAACTTTTCCAAAGAAATAAGCTTGATAGATTAAAGTCACTTTGGAAGAAGAAAATAAACTTGGATGATTGATGTCTCTCATCCAATCCTCAATAGGAACGCTAGAGGCATCTATTTTTTCAACCAAGATAGAGGGGTCTAGTGTTTTAATCACCGATTGTAATTGGTGTTGAATACGTTGAAACGATGGAGAAGAAATTAACTGAATCATACTTCTATTTTACACGTTTGATAACGGATTGTCCCCTCCTGATCTGTTCTG
This sequence comes from Bacilli bacterium, assembly GCA_044346305.1. GTDB lineage: Bacteria > Bacillota_I > Bacilli_A > RFN20 > CAG-826 > UBA970. The sequence goes on along the minus strand of JBIIZK010000106.1, from coordinate 509 downwards.
CGAATGCGAATGTTTCTTTCTCGAAGTCTTTCAAGCACTTCGGAATGAGGATGACCGTATAGATTTGCCCCACCATTTGAAATAATGGCTTCCCGTGGTTGGATTTGGTCGAGGAATGATGAAGATGTTGAGGTTAACGAGCCATGATGACCAATGCGAAGAAATGTTGCTTGAAGATGAGGGAAAAAATTCATAAGGTATTCCTCGGTTTTCGTCGTGGCATCACCCATGACGAGCCATTGGCATGTTTGATTCGCAATCCCAATAATTAACGATCGTTCATTATCTTCAACCAAGACATCTAAAAAATATTGGTAGTTCGTAATCGTCCAACGACCAAGTTGAAATCGATCGAAAGGTTGATTGATGACCCGACTGACGCGAAAGGATTCAATTAAGGAAGGTAAACCACCATTATGGTCAAAATCATCATGGGTAATCATGACTGCGTCCAACTGACGTATCCTTAGTTTTTTAAAGTAAGGAATCAACACCTCCTTACTTATATC
>JBIIZK010000105.1:0-2711 GCA_044346305.1 Bacilli bacterium | reverse complement strand
ATTAATGAGAATTGGATGAGTGTACTCCAATAAAAATCAAAGGCCCAAAAAGGTTGTGGCGTCACGCTTAGCAAATTCATGTTTGTTTCCCTCCATTGAATTAGTTTTGTACCACTTAATCATATTTAGGAATGCATAGGGTGAATCAAATTTTTTAAAATTTAACAGCATCATTGGACCTTTGGTTGGATAAATAATTAGTTTTGTTCTTAATTGCATCGCTTGAGAGTAAATTTCATCAAATGAATAATGGAGCTGCTTGTCCTTTAAACTTAACTTTACTCCTTTTTCTGAAATTTCAAAACCTGTCTCTTCAAAAGGAGTCCGTTTTACATTACCGCCCTCCCAAAATGCAACTTCACATTCACGTTGAATAGAAACGGTCTTTGCATGAATAATCATGTGATGATGGAAGCGCTGAAGATTCAAGGCATCATGATTGATTAAATTATCTTTTTTACTGTTAACTGTTAAATAACCATGTTGATCATAAGTGCCTTTAAAGTCACATTGGCGGCAAAATAACTCGTTATCAAGACTTTCTGTGGTAAATAGTCCCTTACATTGGGGGCAGGTAAAAATTAATTTATGTAATCCCTCAGCAATCCGCTTACCGCGATAGGCATACTTATTAGTATCATAGGCGGAAATATCGAGGGTTTCATTGACAAGCGTTTCTAATGATTCCGCTGTCATAGATTGAAATTGATCTGGGGTGATGGTTTTTATTTCTTTCATCGTAGAAGGGCCAAACTTTCGATGATATGACCATCGAGGAGAAGACAAATATAATCCTTGGATTGATATAAACTTCACTGGGACATTCAAGAATTTGATTAACCTTCCCATGCCTTCAGGGATGTTAGATTGCCCACCATTAATCGAGGAGTTACCCTCAGGAAATATCGCAACATTTCCACCTTCCTTTAAAACCGACTTGATTTTTTTAACGACTGCTAAATCTGCGACCGATTTACTTTTTGGAATTGGATTAAATAGAGTTTTTAAAATCCAGCTCCCTTTACCAGAATTTAAGAGTTGATCACTTGCAACAAAATACAAAGGGGCATCAAATAACATACCTAAGAAAACAATGTCAAACTCTGCAGTATGATTTGCAAGAATCAAATAAGGTCCTGTTTTTTTAATTTTTATTAAAGACGCCTTAAACCGGTAATAGAGTTTAAAAAAAGGACCAATGAACAAACGAATTAGTTTGACATAAACGCCATGCTGCCAAAAAGTATATTTATTCTTAGGCATTTATTGAATATCCTTTACAAAAGCACTACGTGTTTTATGGTGGCGGGAATCAAAATTTTTCCATAATGACTGTACGTGTTGATTATCTTCTAATTCTGGGCCAGTTTCCGCATGTTCAATGCCATTTTTAATTGCGTGGCGGATGGCTTCGGCAAAAACGAGGGCTAATACGCCGGAGTTTTTAAAGGCTGGTTCAACTGCAATCAAGAGCATATCCAAAACTTTACTATGCTTTAATTGTTTGAAAAAATTAATGAAACCAAATGGAAATAAGTGACCCCGCGAACGTTTTAAAGCATCCACTGGGGAAGGTATCATTAACCCAAATGCAACCAATCTATCGTTCGCGTCGCAAATAAGTTGAATATAATCTAAATTGACCAAAGGAATATATTGCCTCACCAACATATCCATCAAATCTTCTTTAACTGGAACATAACCATAGAGGTGGTCATAAGTCTTATTCATTAATTGAAATATTTGTTTAATGTATGGAGCTAAATATCGATATTTCTTTGACTTAATACGAACCACGTGAAGATTGTTTCTTTCCATAACACGCTGGGAGATTTTATCTAAAATAGGTGGCATAACCTTAGGAACTTTAATTTGATATTCCTTCCAAGTTGCATCGATTTGAAAACCATAACGTTTAAAGTGATCAACATAATAGGGTGCTGTATAAAAAGTAACAAACATATTTTTTTCTTCAAAACCAAATGTAAGTAACCCTTCTTTATCCTGATCTGAATAACCTAATGGTCCTGCCATCTGTGTCATGCCACGCTCTTTTCCATATTGACTGACTGCACCAATCAATGCATCAAAAACTGCTTTATTGTCAATAAAATCAATTCGGTTAAAACGAACACGTTTTTCTTGATACTTTTCATTTGAAAAACGATTAATGATGGCTGCAACCCTGCCAACGATTTTGTCATCAATTTTTGCAACAAATAACTTAAAATCACAATAAGAACTTGCCGGATTCTTTTTTGGATCAAGATTGCTTAGCTCATCCTCAAAGATATAAGGGGTAAAAAAACTGTTATTTTTATATAAAATTGTTGGAAAATCAATAAATTTTTTTAGTTCTTTTCTTGTATTGACAACCTCAATTTTAAGCATATTTTATTCTTTGTATTCATTTTATTACTTTCTTCCCTTTTCTCAAAATAAAAAACCCATAAATGAATATGGGTTATGGCGGAGTAGGAGGGATTTGAACCCTCGCACCGAGTTACCCCGATCTAACGGTTTAGCAAACCGTCCCCTTCAGCCTCTTGGGTACTACTCCAACGCTAAAACATAGTAGCATAGGTTTTGACGACGATTCAAGGTTAATTAATAGGCTCGCGCAAAATAAACGACTCGTTTGGCTGGTTTGCCGGTGATGGCACATCTTGCTTGTAATCCAACTTGATCAAAGGGAATAACCCGCGCGGTTG
>JBIIZK010000104.1:0-2722 GCA_044346305.1 Bacilli bacterium | reverse complement strand
GGCATTTACGGGTGTAATTCAAATTTTTGATGGTCAGGTCACAGTTAACTTTTTAAATTATGACGATGAGGTTTTGGATACGGTTCAAGTCAACCGTGGAGAAGATGTGGTTTACCGCGGAGAAACCCCTGTTAAACCAAGTAATTCAGACCAAACGATTTTTGTCTTTGATGGCTGGAGTGCTTCACTAACGAATGTTCGCAGTGATTTGGATGTAAAAGCGTTATTCACCTCGCATGTCAATGCGTTTCAAGCACAATTTTTAGTCGAAAATCAAGAAATTCATAAGGAAGTTGTCCCCTTTGGTATGCCGCTTCTATATCAAGGTCCTGCCCCACGATACTCAACGGATTCTCGCTTTAATTACGAATTTATTGGATGGGATATCACTGCGGATGGCGTGGTCGATCCACTGCCTGTAAGCATGAATGCCAACGTGGTTGCTCGCGCGATTTTTGTCGCCCGTCTTAATAGCTTTTTGGTGCGTTTTAAAAATCACAATTCACAAATTTTAGATCAACAAACCGTGTTTTATGGGGATGAAGCTACTTATAACGGTCGAACCCCTTTTAAGATTCCTGAAGGTGGTAAGCATTTCGTCTTTTCTAAGTGGTTTCCAAGTACAGAATTTGTCACCGGTAGCATTGATGTGATTGCGGAATTTGTTGATGGGGCTGGTGTTCCTTTTATCGGAGAAAACCAACAATTGCAAATTGGAGACACTCAATTATTTGGTGATAATCAATTTCCGATTGACTTTGAGGATTTAATGAGTTTACTCCCTTATGTAGGTCAAGATGGCAATTGGTGGGTTGGGCCGTTTAATTTAGAGCTTCTTGCTGAATTTGCTTCTGAAAATAGCATATACCCATTTATCAATGAACTTGGTAATTGGAGCATTGGTAATCTTGATACTGGGATTCCTTTTGATATTGATTTATCTGGTGTTGATTTATCTAGTATTGGTTTATCTGGTGTTGATTTATCTGACATTGACTTATCTGATATTGATTTATCTGGCATTGATTTTTCTGACATTGATTTTTCTGGTGCTGGGCTTCCTACCATGGGAGAAAATGGTAACTGGTTCATCGGCGACATCGATACAGATATTCCTGCGATCATTCCTTCTATTAGTGAAAATGAGACATGGATGATTGGTGACTTTGATACGAATATTTCTGCAAGTGATGTAAGCATCGCTGAATTAGGGACTCCCTTCGTGGCCCCTAATGGCAATTGGTGGATTGGTCCTAATGATATTGGGATTCCTGCGATTGGATTTGGTGATTTAGAATTGGATTTAGCGGATTTTCAAAATATTCCATACGTTGGTCCTAATGAAAATTGGTGGGTCGGTATTGTTGATACTGGCATCGCTGTGGATGATTCTATGGAAGTTTACCCATATATTGGTGACAATAACCATTGGTGGATTGGGGAAGTAGATACTTATCTTTCTGGCCATGGCATGGAAGGAAATACTCCGTATCCTTACATCGGTAGCAACAATAATTGGTATTTTGGCATCACGGATACAGGGATTCCTGCTTTTGACGGCGCGGGTGATTTAAGTTCATTGAGCATTAATTTAAATGGCAATTGGGCGAGTGGACTTGTTGATATTGGTATTCCCGCGATTATCATTTCTGTCAGCATGAATGGCAATTGGACCATCAATGATTTTGATATTGGTATTTCATTTTATGAAACCTCGATTGTTCCACCTTATATTGGATCTAATGGCAATTACTTTATTGGTTTAACGGATACGGGCATCTCCGCATATGGTGAAGTCGTGGAACCAGAAATTCCTGTTGAAGACGAAGATGATAATCCAGATATTCCGGGTGATGGTGAAGATGGTGGTAGTGAACAACCAGACGAAGAAGAACCTCCTTATGTCGAACAAATTCTTGATTCGGGTGAGTATTCATTTGGTTATGATTTTTCTTTTGGCGGTGGCACTGGTGGCTCAGGATCGGGTGGTAGCAGTGGTGGTGGGACAGGTGGCAGTGGAAGTGGACCTTCACAAAGTGGGATTTGCCCTTCAGATATGACGGTGACCCCATTGGATTTAGAAATCCTTGATATTGAGAAAGTTTATGACGGTAAAACCATAGCCAATACAAGTGCAGTCCTTCGTTATGATGAATCGATTTTACAACCTGGCGAAGAAATTATTGTCACTTTTGATGATATGGGACCTCAATCTAATCCTAAGGCGATGCCTAAGGATATTGGTCAATATGAATTAAGAGGTAAATTAAGTATTGTTGATGCTGAAGGTAATATCTTAAAATGTGTTTATCAACCTAATATCACTTTCGTTGGCGATTTAATCATCACCCCAAGAAGTTTCGCTATTAACACCGAAACCGTGCAAAAGACATTTGATGGTTCACCATTAACAAATAGTGTTCGAACCATTACCGGCCAAGGGTTGGCAGAAGGTCATACGGTGGTGATTGTATTTTCAGGAACGCAAACAGAAGTTGGTGCAAGCGTCAACTTCCTTGATTGGTCTAAGTTAAAGGTCCTCGATGAGAATCAACAAGACGTGACCAAGAATTATTCAATTACTTATAACTACGGCATGTTGATTGTGACGTTTGCTGCATAAAAGGTTTTTGACGAATGCAATACGAGCAATATTATCGGCGTATTTTCAAACTAAAAAAAATTCGTGATTTTCTTCATTTTTATCGTTTTCTAATTTTTG
>JBIIZK010000103.1:0-2726 GCA_044346305.1 Bacilli bacterium | reverse complement strand
TGTTATTAAACCTAAAAACGACCGTACCGGTTGTTTACAAGATGTTCACTGGTCTGGTGGTGCTTTTGGCTATTTCCCATCTTACGCATTAGGCAACGCCATCTCGATTCAATTATTAAAGACCATGGAAAAAACATTATCTTTGGATAAAACCATTGAAAGCAAAAACCTTCTCCCTATTCGCGAGTGGTTTGCAAAACATGTTTATGTTCACGGCAAACTTTATCCACCTTTTGTGTTACTTAAAAAAGTCACCGGTGAAGACTTAAACCCAACTTATTATTGTGATTATTTAGAAGCAAAATTCACTAAAATCTATAAGATTTAATTCTTTTCTTTGCAATTAACCATTAACGTTTGACATTCATCACAATGTCGATAAAATGGACACTATATGACTTTCTCTCGAATTTTATTTTTACTCCAATCCATCATGATGATGGTGTTGCTTGGTACCGTTTATGTGTGGGGTGTTTTCCGCGTTGAAGTTGAACGTCTTTATGAGATTAACGCAACCTTAAGTGGACTACCTTACATGGTGTCGTTGATGAGCTATGCCATCGCAATGTTGATTGCAGGCAAATTCATGTCAACCCACCGTACTTATTTGATTGTTGCTGGTGTGGTTTTGTATGTGGGTGGTTTGTGGTTATCCAGCGTGGTGGATAATATTTATTCACTGACGATGAGTTATGGACTATTGCTTGGCACGGGTGTGGGATTTTTATATGGGGTTCCCATGTTCATTGTTCAAAAAACTTTTCACAACAATGTAGGTCTTGTGACTGGGTTCATTTTGATGGGTTTTGGTTTATCTAGCACCCTGATGACACCTGTGGTCACCTCTTTACTAAACACGAACAGCATTCAAGAAACATTTAGGATTCTCGGTTGGGTAGCGTTAGCTGTGTTTTTACTTTCAGTTTGGCCACTATTTCAACCAATCCCTAATCAACCCACGATCAAAACAGAAAAAAAATTAGTCTTTGATGTCCGTGGATTTCGATCGTTGTATATTGTCTTTGTTCTTAGTTTGATTTCCGGATTAACCATCATTGGTTTAAGTTACCGAATCGGAGTTATTAATTATCAATTTGATCGAGGTTTTGTCACCATCGCGATTGCAGTCTTTGCCTTCTTCAATGGGGTTTCTCGCCCCTTCTTTGGTAGACTTGTTGATCAGTTCGGTTTCTTTAAAGTGGCATTTTTTAGTTTGATTTCATTGGTCGTCAGTGGATTAGTTTCCGTTTTTAACGGAGGACAATATCCTTGGTTGTTTGCAATCAGTTATGGCGCGTTTTGGTTTGGATTAGGAAATTGGATGGCATTGATGCCTTTATCTATCCAGACTTTATTTCCAAAACACATGTTTGCCCAATTGTATGGGGTGCTCTTCACCGCATATGGCTTAGCAGCGATTATTGGCACCTTATTTTCCGGAGCTATTTTAGATTTAACTTCATCCACCTGGCCCATTTACGCTGCCATTGTTTTTGCCAATAGCGTTAATGTACTCCTGGTGCTTTGGCTTAAAAAAAGATATCAATTAAAGATTTTTAATTAATTTAATTTTTTGAAATGCTTTTTTGTATATAGGAATCATTCTTGGTTCCGTGACAATGTTTAAAACGGTTTGAATAGGAAACCACTGCACGCCAGAATTCTCTTCTACATTCACCACGGGTTTTTCTTTTTCATCGGCAATCACTAAAAAGGTTGCATTCAAATGAAGGTGATCAGAAACATGATGACCGTGCTTGATATGATTAGGAACATAAATCGTATCCAATAAAAAAATCTCTTTTGAATAAGGATGAATCTTCGTTAGTCCTGATTCTTCTTCCGTTTCTTTTAATGCGACTCGCAACATATCTTCATCGCCATCATTGTGACCACCCAACCAACCCCAGGATTTATAAATGTTATGGTGGGCAAACAAAACTTTATCCATGGCTCTGTTAACCACAATGGTGGAAACAGTGAAATGTGCGATTAAATTGGTTCTTAATAAATAATCGGGATTCCTATCAATAAATGCCAAGATTGCTTTTTGATCAAAAGCCTCTTGTTCATTAAAGGGTTGGTACGCTTGTATTTGTTGTTTTAACATCTAGTCTATTTTACTTGTTTAAACAACCGAATAAAATATAATTATGATAATGTTCCCTGAAATTAAAATTCCTTTTAAAGTCTTGCTTGGCGTTGCTCTTGGCGGCTTACTTATCTTAACCTTAGCTGGTCCTTTTTTACCTTTTCTTAACGGTCTTGTTGCCATTCATCTTCACCCTTCCTTACTTATCACCGATTATTTAGCGGTTGGTGGTTTACAAGCAACGATTGTTAACGCCTGGATTGTCACATGGGTGGCCATCTTGGTGCTTCATCGCCTTCAAGTAAAATTTTCCGGGGTATCTTTTGCAGGGGTGCTAACCATTTTTGCCTTCGCTTTTTTTGGAAAAAACCTCCTTAATATTATTCCGATTTGGGTTGGGTTTTATCTTTACACCAAGATGAAGGGGACTAACCTAAGTCAATACACGGGAACATTCTTATTCTCAACCGGTCTTGCTCCGATTACCAGCTTCATGATGTTTGCGATTCCAGGACTTCCACTTTACTTCTCGGTTCCTTTAGGTGTATTTTCTGGCATGCTTGCGGGTTGGTTAACACCGATGGTGGTGTCTGTGGTTGGCAAGTTTCATCAAGGTTATAACTTATACAACACC
>JBIIZK010000102.1:0-2783 GCA_044346305.1 Bacilli bacterium | reverse complement strand
AATTACCCAAGATCACTTTAAAACTAGACAACAAAAAGCAGAGCAAGCAAGAGCCACCCGAAGCAAAGAATCCTTAGACCGTGAAGGATTACTCGATTGTGGACTCGTTGCACAAAACATCATGATTCTTGCCAGAGGATATGGTTTTGATACTTGCCCAATGGGTGGATTTGACCGAGACCAATTCATGTCGATTCTTGGGATGGATAGTACGCGTTACAAACCCGTGGTCTTAATCTCCATTGGTAAACGCGCCAAAGATGCAAAAAAATCTTTCCGCTTTCCGATTAAAACCATCACGACCATTAAATAAAATTCAACTTATTCTTCAGATGGTGTTTCTTCTGTTTCTTGATAGTTCGCGCGCTTACGTTCATTTTCCTTTAAGTATTTTTTCCTTAATCGGAATGTATCTGGGGTAATTTCAACGAGTTCATCTTCATTCATGTAAGCAAGACAAGTTTCTAATGACATTTTTCTTGGTGCTTTTAACACCACTTTTAATTCTTTGTTGGCCATCCGCATGTTGGTTAACGCTTTCGCTTTGACGACGTTAATGACCAAATCACGTAAATATTTATTTTCCCCAACAATCATGCCTTCATACACTTCAGTTCCTGGGGTGATGAACATCGTGCCTCGGTCTTCTAAGTTTTCAATGGAATAAGTTTTAGCAACGCCATTTTCTGATGCAATTAAGACACCTTGATGGTGACCTTTGGTTGAATAATTGGTACGAGGACGATGATCTTTATAGACATGAGATAAAATCCCAAACCCTTTGGTCAAGGTCATAAAGTCTGTGTTCATTCCGATTAAACCTGCGGTAGGAATATCATAAGTTAAACGGGTGGTGACATCGCCTTGTTCCATGTGAAGCAGTGCTGCTTGACGTGGGGACACATAATCCATGATCCCACCCAAATATTCATGAGGGATATCCATGACTAATTCTTCGAATGGTTCACAAAGGGTGCCATTGATTTCTTTTAAGATAACTCTTGGTTTACTCACTTCAAGTTCAAAACCTTCACGACGCATGTTTTCAATTAATATTCCTAAATGTAATTCACCACGACCAGATACAAGCATGGAATCTTCATTGGTCATTGCTTCCACTCTCAAAGCAACGTCTCGTTGAGATTCTTTTAATAAGCGTTGTTGTAATTGGCGGTAGGTCACAAATTTCCCCGATTGACCCACAAATGGAGATGAATTTGGCGCAAAGGTCATTTGTAAGGTTGGTTCACTGATGGCGATTGGTGGTAAGGGTCTAACATCATTGGAGGAACATAAGGTTTCCCCAACGGTGATGTCAGCAATCCCGGCAATCCCAACGATATCCCCAGCAACCGCGACGTCTCGTTCTTGTCGTTCTAGGCCTACAAAGGTAAACATTTTTAAGACGCGAACTGGTTTAAACGTCCCGTCCAAGCGAGCAAGGGTGTAACCTTCTTGAAGTTTTAAGGTTCCGGATTTAACAATGCCAATGCCAATACGGCCTACAAAATCATTGTAATCAATTAAGCTTGGTTGAAATTGTAAAGGTCCATCCACCGTCACGCGAGGGGAAGGAATTTCTGCAATAATCAAATCAAACACTGGAGCAAAGCCTTTTTTCTGGGTGCTAAGATCCACGTCCATGCTGCAGGTGCCTAATAATCCGGAGGCATAAACGACTTTAAAATCTAAGAATGCTTCAGGAGCGTTCAACTCAATAAACAAGGCAAGCACTTCATTAACAACCTTGGTTAAATTAGCATTCGGACGATCAACTTTATTAATAACAACGATGGGTTTTACTTTTGCTTCTAAGGCTTTTTTAAGAACAAATCGAGTTTGAGGCATAGGGCCTTCAAGGGCATCGATTAAGAGTAAGCAACCATCGACCATGTTCATGATCCGTTCAACTTCTCCACCGAAATCGGCGTGTCCTGGAGTGTCAAGAATGTTGATTTTATAATCTAAATATTGTAAACCTGTGGCTTTAGCAAGGATGGTAATCCCACGTTCTTTTTCAATCGCGTTGTTATCCATCATCCGTTCACTGGTCGCTTGATTGTCGCGAAACATATGCGCGGAACGGAAAAGTTGATCCACCATCGTGGTCTTTCCGTGGTCAACGTGGGCAATAATAGCAATATTTCTTACTTTCATGATGTCATTTCCAAACGAGTTAAGCATATGCTAAATTCGCTTCAATTGCTATGAAAAGTTATCGTGACACTTTGCTAAGGTAAAACAATAAAGAATAAAAGTAGAAATGGTATAAAATGAGATCAAGGAGATAAGCTATGTACCAATCCAAACTCAAATCAACTCTAATCGATCAGTTGTTTCAAACCATCCTTAAACTCAATGATCTGGAATCTTGCTATCGTTTTTTTGAAGACGTGTGCACGGTCAATGAATTGAAAGATTTAGCCACCCGTTATGAAGTGGCAAGACTTTTAAAAGAAAAAAAATCTTATGTAGAAATTGTCAAGTTAACCAAAGCTTCTAGTGCAACCATATCACGAGTCAATCGAACTTTATTGTATGGTGCAGATGGATATCAACTTGCACTAAAGAAATTAAAATAAAATACTTTTGTTGTTTAATGCTTTACTTTGTTAAAGTATTAAAGTATATTGGTGTACATCGGAGGTACACTTATATGAATAAGGTACAAATTACAGTCGTTAGTATTTTGGGAGCTGTGTCGTTATCAAGTTGCGGAACTTCAACCATTCCTTCTACTTGGTTTCAAATTGAATCTCGTGGCTATGTCATTGTTGGATTAG
>JBIIZK010000018.1:0-10356 GCA_044346305.1 Bacilli bacterium | reverse complement strand
CATGGGCGATTATGGATGATGCCTCCAATCGAAAAATCTAAACAGATGATCGACACATTATTGCATCATGTTGAGAAGCGCATGGTTCGATTTCATCAGTTGTTCCCTAATCCTTTGGGGCATGAACTTCGCCAAGTAAAAACAAAAATCGAGTCGTTTCTAAGCTCGCGAGAAAAAGCATCGATGCTTGCCTTGATTGGACTTGGTAGTGGATCAACCCCTATTGGAGATGATGCCATTCTTGGTTATGTATTGAGTGAGCGATTCTTAGGACATTCCTTAACCAATCTCCATACCTTGATGCAAGACCATCCGTTACAAACCACGGAACTTTCTAAAGAAATGCTCCTCGATGCCTACTTAGGTCAGTATAGTGAGACGTTTCTGACTTGGTTATTAAGCATCTTCAAACAAAACCACGAGGAACAAGATTCAGTCATCGCTCAATTAGGTGGCAATTCTGGTTGGATGTTTTTAGAAAGTTTTTTTCAAAACACCATCCGTAGTTTAAAGGAGGATAAACATGAATTTATCTTTACGTATACTCGTTAACGAATATTTTGATTCGGTGACCTTGATGTCTTTAACGGCCTCATTAAAAAAACAATATCCTGGTGAAGAAATTTTTCTTTTAATGGGTACGCCGATGAATGTTCAACTCGTCAAAGATATCGGTTTTCCAGATGACCAATTAAAACAAGTCGGGGCCAATGACTGTATGGTTGGATTAAAAAGCACGACCTTAAAAGAAGCCTTTTTAGAAACGCTGATCAAAGCACTTAAAACCTCATCAAACCCGGCAACAACGGTCGGAAACCAAACCGCGCTTTATTACTCCACGTCTTCCGCAAGCAAAGCCTTAACCGCCAACGTGGCCTTAATCTCCGTTCCTGGTACGTATGCAGCCTATGAAGCCCATCAAGCCTTGAATGCAGGATTGAACGTCATGCTTTTTTCGGATAACGTGACCGTTGAAGATGAAATCATCCTCAAGAAAAAAGCCATTCAAAAAAACTTATTGTTGATGGGACCCGATTGTGGCACTGCCATTCTCAACGGTGTTGGGTTAGCCTTTGCTAACACCGTCCGTCGTGGCCCGATTGGGATTGTGGCTGCATCTGGAACTGGGTTACAAGAAGTTACCGTGCTCATTGATCGATTTGGTGGCGGCATTAGCCACGCGATTGGTACCGGTGGTAGAGACTTATCAGAAAAAGTCGGTGGGTTAATGATGCTCCAAGCGATTGATTATCTGAATGAAGATGACAACACGAAAGTAATCACCCTTATTTCAAAACCTCCTGCACCCAGTGTTTATGAAAAAATTCTTCAAAAATTAAAAACTGTTAAAAAACCAGTGGTGATTGGATTTATTGATGGAAATAAACCAGAAAATAGTCCTTATTATCACGCTTCAACCTTAGCGGAAACTGCCTTTCTTTCCCTGAAAGCTTCAAAAATAAATATTGAAGCCTTTGAAGGATTAACCTCGCAACAGCAATTAGACGCCAATGCGATAAAAAAAGATAAGCAGTATATTCGCGGATTATATTGCGGTGGGACGTTATGTTCCGAAGCGATTAGCATTGCAAGAAAATCCTTACGTGATGTGTATTCCAACGTCTCCAAAAAACCAGAAGAACATTTGGATGATGTCTTTCAATCCAAAGGTCATTGTTTTGTGGATTTAGGTGACGATGTCTTTACCAACGGTCGTCCCCATCCAATGATTGAACCGACCATCCGCCTTGAACGCATATTACAAGAGGCCAAGGATCCAAAGGTGGGTGTGTTGTTGTTAGATTTTGAATTGGGTTATGGATCCCATGAAGATCCTACCGGTACGCATTTGGATGCCTTGAAAACGTTGATGAAGCTTCGTCCTGAGATTCCCATCATTGCCTACGTGTGTGGAACCCAAGGGGATGAACAAGGTTTGAAGAAACAGGAACAACAACTTAAATCCATCGGTGTTCGGTTAGCGACAAGCCATGCCCAAGCGATTCGATATGCAGTGGCGATGATTCAAGGAGGATAGGTTATGAATAAGTTATTAAAAGAAAATTTACCAGTCAAGGTTGTCAATGTAGGTTCAAGTATTTTCCTAAAAGATTTAAAGTCACAACACGTCGACTTTTTGAATGTGACCTATCAACCGCCTGGACTTGGGGATGAAACCGTCGTCTCGATGCTCGTAAAGCTGGAAACGTTTCAAGAAAAGATTGACCAAGCGAATCAAACGGCCCTTGAACGCATCCTTGCAGCGCAAGCAAAATTAACGGCAGTCATGCCTGCGTATAAAGTGATACCTGGGATGAACGAAAGAACCTTTCTTCATGCCGGACCACCGATTGCTTATCAAAACATGCCAGGACCAATGCAAGGAGCATTACTCGGAGCAATTATCTTTGAAGGGTTAGCCTCGACCTTAAAAGAAGCAGAAACCGTTGCCCTTTCAGGAACCCTGATTTTTTCTCCCGCCCATGAACATCAAGCGGTCGGACCGATGGCAGGGATTATTTCTCCGCATATGCCAGTCCATGTGGTGGAAAACCCTGTTCATAAAAATACAGCGTATTGCAGTATCAACGAGGGATTAGGTAAAGTCTTAAGATACGGCGCCAATGGTCCAGAAGTCATTCAAAAACTCAAATGGTTAAAAGATGTGTTTGCACCAATCATGCACGAAGCCCTTCAATTAACTGGACCGATTGATCTGAAACAAATCATTGCCCAAGCATTGCAAATGGGTGATGAAACCCATAATCGCAATAAAGCAGCGACCGCACTGTTTTTAAAAGAAATGGCGCGAGCGATCTTTTTAACGAAAGCGGATATGGATAAAAAAGTGATGGTGTTTGATTTCATTAAAAACAATGACCATTATTTTTTAAATCTTTCCATGCCGAGTGCCAAGGTCGCCTTAGATACTGCCCAAGGGATTCCCTATAGCACCCTTGTCACCATCATGGCAAGAAATGGTCTTGATTTTGGCATCAAATTGGCAAGTGGGCCAACTTGGTACACCGCACCTGCAAATTATGTCAAAGGCTTATTTTTCACTGGATACAGTGAAAAAGATGCTGCCCCTGATATTGGCGATTCTGCGATTACAGAAACCTACGGGATTGGTGGATTTGCGATGGGAGGAGCCCCAGCAATTGTTCAATTTGTTGGCGGAACCGTCGCTGATGCGGTGGCGTATTCCAAGAAGATGCACACGATCACAGTTGGTAAACATTCCGTGATGCAATTACCAAGTTTAGATTTTGCACCCACCGCACTTGGCATTGATATTCGTAAAGTGATTGCTAGTAACATCTTACCGATTATCAATACCGGCATTGCCCATAAGTTAGCAGGAGTCGGTCAAGTCGGAGCAGGTTTAGTCGAACCCCCGATGGGATGCTTTAAAAAAGCCCTTGAAGGGTTTGTGAAAGGGTTATCGATATGAAAATTGTCTTTGCTATTGGAGGCAACGCTTTAGGCAACAACCCAGAGGAACAATTTCAGCTTGCCCTTGACGTTGCCAAACCTTTGCTTGAACTAATCCATGAAGGTCATCAATTGGTGATTGTTCACGGGAATGGACCCCAAGTAGGTTTGATTAAAACAAGTCTAGATATTGGCCATAAACATCAACCGAAAATACCTTTTGTGGATTTAAACCATGCAGGAGCAATGAGCCAAGGATATATCGGCTATGCGTTACAAAAAGCATTCAGAGTGACCGCTGAAAAGATGGGCTTATCGGTTCAACCCATCAGTGTGATTACTCAAGTTGAAGTCGATCCTCTTGATCCTGCGTTTCAACATCCCACCAAACCCATTGGTGATTTTTATTCCTTAGCAGAAGCAGAATTAATGAGGAAACAAGGATTTAACATGGTGGAAGATTCAGGCAGAGGATATCGTCAAGTCGTTGCTTCCCCCAAACCACAATTGATTATCGAAAAAGATGCGATTCAAACCTTAATGGAAGCAAACTATTTGGTGATTGCTGCCGGTGGTGGCGGCATCCCTGTTATTCGTCAAGGGCATGAATTAAAAGGCATTGATGCCGTTATTGATAAAGACTTTGCGTCAAGTAAACTCGCCGATTTAATTCACGCTGATCGATTAATCCTATTAACTTCCGTCAATCGGGTGATGATTAACTATGGTAAACCGAATGCAAAAGCTCTAGAAAAAATGAATGTAAAGCAAGCCAGTCAATACATCCAAGAAGGCCAGTTTGCCCCCGGAAGCATGTTGCCCAAAGTAGAAGCAGCATTGCTTTTTATTCGTCAGGATAAAAAAAGACAGGCGATCATTGCTTCCATCAAAGAAGCTGGTCAAGCAATCAAAGGTCAAGCAGGGACAGTAATTACCCTAAACTAATTTAATTAAGCAGGATACTTAGGATGTATTGAGTTTGGTTCTCCATCATTAGTTTTAGATTAGCTTTGCTGATCTCTTTCATGAATGGAAGTTGACTTTAGATAGTTATGACTAACGTCAATCAGGATGAAAAACTTTAATGAAAATTTAAAATGAGACATCAGAATATATTTCTGTGAATAGGGTTAAATTTAACAACGACTCCATTCAACGCTTGATAACCTCTGGATAGTTTTATTTTTAAGATGACTACCTTGAATTATACCCCATTGAGGTATAATGACCTCAAGGAATCAACCCATGAGTCAATCACTAAAAAGCCTACGAAAAAATTTAAAATACTCCCAACAAGAGATTTCAAAACTGATTGGTATTCCTTTAAATACCTTACAAAACTGGGAACAAAACGTCAGGAAGCCCAGTGAATGGGTGTTGAATTTAATGATAGATCGTATCCTTAGAGACGCCGTGGAACATCATGACAAGATCAGTGAAACAAAGGGAATCCTATCCTTTCTTAAGATTAAACGGATTGTCACTGGAATCGCATCACAACATCCCATCAAGAAAGTTATTTTATTTGGTTCATATGCAAAAGGACAAGCCAATCCAAAAAGTGATCTTGATCTCTATATGGTTTCCAATCTTTCTGGTCTAGCGTATTTTGAATTTGCCGAGAAACTTCGGCAAGCATTAAAGAAAAAAGTGGATTTGTTTAGTTCTTTAACCCTAAAGACAACCTCACCTACCTATTTACAGATAGAGGATACCGGCATCATCATCTATGAAAGATAAGGTTTATCTAGAAAGAATCCAAGCGTATTGCATCAGAATCAACACCTACATGATCGGTGTTCAAACCGTCCATGAATGGATAAGCGATCAACAAAAAGTAGACGCCGTCATGCTCAATCTTGAACAGATAGGTGAAACGGCAAAAAAGCTTTCAATTCAAACCAAAACACAATTTCCTTCGATTCATTGGCCTAGTATCATCGGATTACGAAATATGATTTCTCATCAATATGAGGGTGTCAAACTCCATATTGTCTATGACATGGTGATGAAGAACATACCAGCGTTGTTACAACGTCTTCTCGATTCAATCTTTTAAAGGCACAGAGGTACACTCCGTGTTGGTTGATTTGTTTTTAGACTCGATCAAGAATGAATTTACCTCCATTCCTGATGTATCAATCAACAATCATCGTAAGCTAGGTTTTTATACAATGCTTTCGAATAGGTCTTTATTAAAGGCAATAGGCACAACTAAGGTTGGTCTTGAATAATTTTCCCAATAACGAATTCCCAACTCACCATTATTTTCACCACCCCAAGAAAAAAGTCTACCTTGTGAGGTTAATGCAAAAGAGGTTATATCACTGGCATAGACATTGGCGATCGTTTCATTTTCAAGGAGGTATGTCCAACCCAAAGAAAATGAAACCACTCCAGGTGTTGATGAGTTGATTTGAGTGCCATTACCGAGTTGACCATCATTGTTTCGCCCAACACTGAACACACGAGATGACGTTAAGATCAAAACATGGCGGGAGCCAACTGCTACTTGTTGAACCGTTTCACCTTGGTTAAGTGATAAAGGAACTTCTAATGGTGAATCGGAGTCGTTGGTATCTCCTTGACCCAATTGGCCGGTACCATTGAGTCCCCAGGCAAACAACCTTCCTGCGGTTGTCAATGCATACATAAAACGCGTTCCCATATCGACCGATTCAATGGTTTCTTGTGGGGCTAAACCAGGGAAGGAGACCAGGGTTGGGGTTGAAATAGGATCACTGGTAGGAATGTCCAACCCAAGGGCGCCATATTCATTCGAACCCCATGTATATAAATTACCTTGATTGGTAATCAAGGCACTCATTAAATCATTCGCATAAATGGATGCCACGGTTTCACCATTGGCAAAAGCAGGTAAGACCATTTCTGTCGGCAACAAGTCTGGCGTATAACTAAAGCTTCTACCTAATTGACCATTCTCATTACCACCCCACGTGAACACTCGACCAGTGGATGTTAACGCCATGCTATGGTATAAACCGGCGGCAAGATCAACAATGGATTCTCCAGTATTTAAGGCAATGGTAATCTCAACCGGGCTACTTGGATCGGTCGTCGTGCCATCACCAATCGCACCAACAAAGTTCCAACCACTCGCCAGCAATCGCCCAGTTGAGGTCAGGAATAACGTATGATTCGAAGCTGGCGAAATTTTTACAATTGATTCATTGTCGAGTAAGGAAATGAGAATAGGCAAAGGAATATGATTTGAGTCTCCACCAGAACTTTGTAATTGGCCTTCAGCATTCCGACCCCATCCAAACAACAAGCCATCGGTATCAAAAGCAAACACATGGGAAGACCCTACCATGAGTGAAGAAAATGAGATGGGGTCGTTCGAGGATTGAGGGGTTTCAAAATGAAGATTATTCACAAGAGTTGGATACGAGTAATCTTGATCTCGATTGAATTCCCAAACTTGATTAAAATTCCAAACATCCTTAAAGACAAAGGTTAATGGGTTTGTAAAACGTTGAATATCGGTAATCATTCTTGCTAAAAATGGATTGCCGTTGTGGTCCGCACCAGGACCTTCATCCGCCCATCGGACGGGTGAAATCCCATCCCAAAAGTAATATCCATCTTTAAACAGAATATCGTCATTATTTCTACCAATGATTTGACCAAAGGTGCGTTCGGGTCCTTGATTGACAACCTGACCAACATTAAAGTTGTAATAAAAAAAGTATTCTCCACCATTGATCTCTCCAACTAAACCACCTACCCGTCCTCTTGTGGCAGTGATTGAGCCGCTGTTATAAACATTGTAAAGGTAGACCCATTCTGCAGAACCACCATATCCGATAATGCCACCTACTTCCACCAAACCGGTGATATTTCCTGAATTGTACAAATTCCGAAATTCTTGTTTATCTGCGTCAATTCTGCCAAATAAACCACCCACTTCTTCACCGCCCGTTACATCTCCAGAGTTGAATGTGTTCTCGATGATTCCACCAGCGTAACTATCATTCTCAAGATCGCCAATTAAACCACCCACAAGATCGCCACTTGACATCACGGTGCCGGAATTAAAGGAAAATTTAATCACAAGCCCTCGGTTAGAATATTCCTCACCAATTAAGCCTCCAGTACTTCCAGTTGAGTGATCATAAAAACCATATACAAAAGATGTATTCCCAGATTGTAAGATGGTTCCACCTTGACTTCTTCCAATTAAACCACCGACTTCAGTTCTGCCTAAAATTTGATTTGATAACGAATAAACCAGTTCAAACAAAACATATTTACTTAAGGCAAAAATTCCTCCTGCTCTTGAACTTTTGGAAATGACTTTCGAATCCACCAATGCGGATGATCGAACTATGGCAGAATGAACAACCTCAACGATAAAACCACCAGCATGATATTCTTCAACCTCATCTAGTATGTATGCTGATTCAATCAAACTATTTTCGATATAAACTCGATCAATTTCAACCATATAATAAGATTGAACTGCAAGCGTTGCAGCGTGATGATTCACAGAAATATTGACATTGTTAAACGTAATATTTTTGATCGTGGTGACTTGGTAGGTGGTGATGTCACCAATGGAATTAAACAAGGCAAATGCTGTATTGATTGTTGGGATTGGACTTGCAAAATTATCAATGGTGAATCCTGCACCATCCAACGTTCCAATAAACGGACCTGGGATTGGCGTCCAATCGAATCCGTAGTCTTCAAAATCTAAATCTGCAGTAAGAACATATTTGCCACTTAAAGGATATTCATTCGATGTTCCAATCAATGCAAGTTTTGTGAACGAATCAATTCCAATATAATTCTGTTGCGAGATTAATTGGTTTGCATACACTAAAGAATCTGTGATCATGGCGGATTCTTGGATGTCTTCCAGGATGATCGTTTCCATATTGCCTCCAGGAAGGCCAGATTCACCTTGGGGACCTGTTGCACCTGAAGAACCAGGTATTCCAGGAACCCCTGAAGAACCAGGTAAGCCAGATTCACCTTGGGGACCCGTTGCTCCAGAAGATCCTGTTACCCCAGGAACCCCTGAAGGACCTTGGGGACCCGTCGCACCAATTAATCCAGAGGCACCTGAAGATCCGATCGAACCAGAAGGACCTTCTGCAGGGGTAAACCCTACGATTAAAGAAGTTGTAATGATAATATTGGTTAAAATAATCCCCCATGATTTGGCAAAAAATTTCACGATATTGTTAAAATTAAACATGTAAAAATCCTCCATAAAAAATTATACTATAACTGCAAGTTAGTTATAGTTTTTATTTACGATTAAAAGGTCTGAAAAAACTGAAATATTCCATGGGTTTAATTTTGTTGATGACCATTATCCATTCCATCAAGCTCAATCACCAAGATCTGCATGATTTCGATGTCACAACAAATGGGGACACCAAGCCAAAAGATGGTACCGAAGATGAAACATTTCCAAGTTAAATAGATTCGAAAATGTAGGAGTGAGTTTGTTATTCTTGAATGTTGATAGAAGCGAGATTCAAAAAAATCTAATTGTGTTCATCAATCTAGAAAAAGTTTCGAAGGGTTGGCAAATTATTACCATCAATCCATTCCCAGACATTCGTAAAGTTCCAAGCTGAACGATAAATAAATTGGGCATCAACAAAGTATAAAAATGAGTCTTCAGGGGCAATGGCTTTCATGTCCACATTATTTCCTAAATTAGCGCCTAGCAACGGAATGTTTCGTAAAACTCCCATGTCATCATATTCAACGAATTGTTGTAAAAAACTCACCCCATACATTCTGATCTGAGTTAAACGAAACCCAATCACACTTGCACTACCAAAAACAGATCCCAAATTCTGAGGATCAAGGATAATTTCTCCAACATTAAAGGAATTATAGATTTCAATCGATCCAAACATATAGTCGAAAAAGTCATAAAATGGATAACCACTGAAATAGCCTATGACATACAATGGGCCCGCTCCTCCGATTAATCCACCAGCAATTTCCTCTGATACGTAAATATCTCCTGAATTGTAGGTGTTAATAAGCATAATTTCAATGCCAATTGCTGGTGAGGCTAGACCAAGAATCCCTCCAACTACGCCATCAGCATAAACATCACCACTGTTATACGCATTCGCAACGATGAGGTTGGTTATTTCATCGGTGAGTCCCATGATTCCGCCTACAAATCCTATTCCTGCAATAAGACCATCATTAAAAGCTTGTTGAATAATTAAATCATGTTGTAAGGAAAATCCTGGACCTGGACCATAACCGCCCCCTGATGAACCAATGAGTCCACCGACCTCGACAACGCCGATAATGTTCCCTAGATTCGCGGAATAACGAATATAGGCCGAACCTTCTATATAACCAATAAGCCCTCCAACATATTCAATCGGAAATTCGGGATAAAAATCATATTCATCATCACAATTGTTTACATTAAAATAAATGCAATAATCAAATCCATTCGTGGGAGGGATCACGTGAACATTGCCTAGATTATAAACGCGTTCTAAATTCACAAAACTTGCCACACCAATCACACCACCAATGGATACAAAATACATCAAATCGTATAAATCACCCATGATGAGACTCATATCAATTTCATTAACAACGTCAAAATAACTCGTGTTAAACGCAGATCCAGAAACTCCACCCACATCTACTAAGTTAAAACCTTCTTGATTCGGGGTAAACGTTATCGAACCTCTGGTTGTGACATTAAATAATCTATCGTAATAATTTTCTCCTGTTAAACCGCCTACATTTGTGATTGTTGAAGGGGATAGGGTAATGTTGTTAATATCGACTTCAACAACAATGTTTAAATAGGTTGTTAAGTATGAGATACCCGTCACTCCGCCAAAGTAATCATGTCCGAAATAATTATTACGTAATTCATCTGATGGATCAAATGAAACAATA
>JBIIZK010000017.1:0-10363 GCA_044346305.1 Bacilli bacterium | reverse complement strand
GTCATATCTTTGGTGAAGGCGCAATTTAAGGATCGACCATTATATGCGCAAGGTCATCTAGAACAATCACTTACTAAATTTGATTTAGACCTTGTTTCTCCGTTAGTTCCAATTTTATTGAGGCATGCAGATTTTCATGGTGCAACCGTAAACTCAGCCATTCTCAGACAGATTGGACTAACCGATCATCCCACTGGTATTCTCCATGAAGCAGATGCCTTAAAAGCTGTACAATCTTTACCTAAATATCATCAAGATGACCTCGTGAAGATGATCAACGTTGCCATTAAAAAATTACATGAATTCGGAATCACTGGTGGCCATACAGATGATTTATATTACTTTAATGGTTTTCATGAAGTTGTTTCTGCTTATCACAAAGCACTAACCACGTTGCCATTTCGTACTCATCTTCTTATTCATCACCTTGAATTAGATACCTATGAAAAGTTGATGAATAAAAATCCATATCCCCATCCCTTTATTGAATTTGGCGCGGTGGGAGAAATTTTTTACGATGGCACCTTATCAAGTCAAACTGCCCTTATGCATGCTCCTTATCGAGGTGGTCAAGGTTTTGGTGAACGTCAGTTTTCAAGAAATCAATGGCTTGCGATCGTTAAACGTATTCGTAAGTTAGAATTGCCCATCGCTGTTCATGCGATTGGTGATTTAGCTCTTGATGAAGTGGTTGATACATTGATTGCTCATCCAGTGAAACCTGGTTTACATGACCGCATCATCCATGCATCATTTGCTAAGAAGTCCACCCTTGAAAAGTTAGAAAAAATTCCCGTGATGCTCGATATCCAACCTCAATTTGTTACCAGTGACTTACCTTGGGCTTCTCAGTTGATTTCCTCCAAAACAGAGCTCATCTATCCCTTTAAGTCTTATTTGAATCAAGGTTTAATCTTGTGCGGAGGAAGTGATGCTCCTGTTGAAATTCCAGATCCATTAAAAGGAATTCAAGCAGCGTATCTCCGGCAATCAACTTCATTACCACATCCTTTTCAACCTGAGGAACAATTATCAATGTTAGAAGCAGTTCAACTTTATACCACAGGTGCTAACGCCCCTTCCTACATTCCCAAACGCCAAGGCAAACTTGTTGTTGGTTCAGTTGCGGACTTTACGTTCATAAGTGAAGACTTTATATCAAACCCAAAAAGATTAGCGACTGCTAAGATCATGATGACCGTGATTAATAATCAAATTGTTTTTCGTAAAAATTAAATAATTAAAAGAGATAAGGCCATCATAAGCATCCCGGCAATGAGTCCAAACATCGATAAGTGATGATGTCCGTATTTTTCAGAAGTCGGTAATAATTCATCTAGCGAGATGTAAACCATAATTCCAGCAACGAAAGGAAAGATTATTCCAAAGATAGCGGTTGGCAAAAATGTTGAAAAGATAATAAAACCAATTAACGCGCCAACTGGCTCTGCTAGTCCAGAAATTAACGCGTAAAAAAAAGCTTTTTTTCGATTATTTGTTGCTTGAAAAATTGGTAAGGCAACGGCAATTCCCTCAGGAATATTATGTAGAGCTATCGCAACTGCAATCCCAATCCCAAGACGAGGATCTTGTAGAGATGCATAAAAAGTAGCTAGGCCTTCTGGAAAATTATGAAGGGCAATGGCAAAAGCCGAAAACAATCCCATTCTCATTAAGGCAGCATGATGATGAGGTTCTTTGATTTCATGAGGGTTTTGAGCTTTTGGAATTAATTGATCAATAATTAAAATAAAGAAAATCCCAAAAAAGAATCCACCTATTGCAATCCATTCACTTATTCCAGAGGAAAAATTATCATTCAACGCAATAAGACCTTTTGGAATGATCTCAATAAAAGAGACGTAAAGCATAACCCCAGCAGAAAACCCAAGACTTGCTGCAAAAAACTTAGCACTCTTGGCCAATTTTGAAAATGCGATTAAGCCACCCAGACCAGTGGCTAAACCAGCAAATAGAGTTAGTAGAAAGGCATATATAATATTCATTTTTTTTAAGTTTTTGGCGGAGAAAGAGGGATTTGAACCCTCGCGCCCGGTTAAGGACCTACAAGCTTTCCAAGCCTGCCCCTTCAGCCTCTTGGGTATTTCTCCGTAAATTTGATTATAACAAAACTAACCGATTTGGGACATCAATAAGTGTTAAAATAGTCAAGATGAAACAAATAATAATCACTGCTCAAAACGCAAATCAGCGAGCTGATAAATTTATAAGAAAATGGTTAAAGGAAGCACCACTTAGTTTTATCTATCGCGTGTTTCGTAAGAAAGACGTCAAGGTCAATGGTAAACGCATTACGATTCAATATATTCTCCAACCAGGAGATAGCATGGAAGTTTACGTTACGGACAAACAATTACTTGATTTTACGGTGCATCGTCGGTATCAAAAAAAACCACTCAATTTACCTATTTTGTATGAAGATGCTCATTGCATGCTTATTCATAAACCCAAAGGTTTATTGGTTCAAGGTGAAGATGATACTCGACAACATACGTTAACAGAAATGGTCATTGAGCATTTATATTTCCATGACTTATTTAACCCAGATGTTCCTGGGTTTACACCTGCACCCGGCCATCGATTGGATCGGAATACAAGTGGATTGGTGTTATATGGAAAAACCATTGAAGGATTACAATCGCTACATCGATTATTTAAGGAAAGAGAAGATTTAAATAAACAGTATTTAGCACTTGTGGTTGGAAAGTTAACTGGCAAAGGAAAGATTGATTTACCATTGATTAAAGATGAAACCAATAAAATGGTTTATGTTGCTCATCCTCCTATCAAAGGTCTATCTGCGATTACTGAGTACGAAGTCATTGCCCATTATGGTGATTTTACGCTTGTTAAAATTCAACTCATTACCGGAAGAACTCATCAGATTCGCGTTCATATGCAAGCCATTAATCATCCAGTTGCTGGGGATCGAAAATACGGTGATTTTCATGCAAATCGGTGGCTAAAAGATCAATTTCGTTATGAACACCAATTTCTCCATGCGAGTGAACTTTCTTTTAGTAAACTTGAAGGTGCTCTTTCAGGGTTATCAGGGAAAACATTTAATCTAAAATTAGATGCACAAGAAGAAGATTTATTGATAAAATTAAAATCGTGAAATCAAATCCAAACGCTCGTTATCTGACTTGGCTGAGTCATCCGTCGATGACCAAAGAGGATCGTTTTATTCTCGAAGGTTATTCTCCTTCTGAAATTGAGGATGCATTCTTCAAAGACATTGAATTTGGTACTGCGGGCATTCGTGGAATCATGGGTCCTGGTCCAAATCGTATCAACACCTACACCATTCAGAAAGCTACGATTGCTTATGGACTAATGTTAAAGGATCAATATCCAAATCAACTTCAACGTGGCGTTATCATTGCCCACGACAATCGCCATGGCGCTATCCCATTTACCCAATTGGTGTCTAACATTCTCAATTCCATGGGAATTGATACATTCACTTTTAAAGAATTAATTCCAACACCTTTATTGTCGTTTGCTGTTCGTTATCTTCAGGCTTTAGGAGGCATCATGCTAACTGCCTCGCACAACCCTAAACAATACAATGGCATTAAAGTTTACGATGAGGAAGGTTGTCAATTAGTCCCTCAGAAAATTCAACCGATGTTAAATCATTTATCGAATTTACCGGATGCCTTATCCTTAAGCGTACCCCAAGCTTCAAGAAAAGGAAAACATCGGATTGTTCAAGATGATGTTGAAGCAACTTACCTCAACAAAGTAAAAAGTCTGCAAAGACAACCGTTACTAATAAAAAAGGATTTCCGCATTGTATTTTCTCCTCAGCATGGAGCAAGTTATCGCATTTTACCTAAGTTATTTAAAGAACTAGGCTTTCAACTTTCTGTTGTGAAAAGCCAAGGAAAACCGGATCCAGATTTTTCTGGAACCTTGTCACCAAATCCTGAAGAAAAACTTGCTTATCAAGAAGCGATTAAACTTGCAGAAGAAGAAAATGCTCACTTAGTCATGGTTGCAGATCCAGATGCAGACCGGGTTGGATTGGCCTATCTTAATGCTCAAGGAAAGTATGTTTTATTAAATGGTAATGAGTCTGCCGCCCTATTGATTCATTATTTGTTGTCACAAAGAAAACTTAATCATGATCTACCAAATCATGGCGTTGTTTATGACACGATTGTAAGTTCACCACTCGCTAGAAAAATCGCCCAATCATTTGGAATAAAAACGGAAACCTTTTTAACGGGTTTTAAATTTATAGGTGATCGAATTGCTTTTTATGAAAACCATGCTGGTCCCCAGTTCATTTTTGGATACGAAGAATCCTATGGTTGTCTTATTGGAGATTTTGTACGTGATAAAGATGCAATTCAAGCTTTACTATTGTATGCAGAAATGGCATTGTTTTATTTTCATCAAGGAAAAGATTTAGGGCATGCACTTAACGCAATTTTCACCGAATTTGGTTATCACCTTGATCGACAATTTTCACTTACTTTATCAGGTATAGAAGGGGCTAATTTTCTTGATCAGCTTATGAAACAGCTTCGATTAACTCCATTTAAACCACTTTCTGGTCAGAAAGTAACACTTGTTGAAGATTTTCAAACCCAAACCAAAAAGGATGTTGACGGTCATCACGCCAGTATTGCTTTACCAATATCCAATGTGATTAAGCTTAGTTTTGAAGATGGCTCAACGGTAGTCGTAAGACCAAGTGGCACAGAACCAAAATGTAAGTTTTATTTTTCAATTACTGATCATTCCCTGCAAGCATGTGAATTAAAACTTTCAGCATATATTAAAGAGTTTTCTAAAATTTATTTATCTGAAGACAAACGCTTAAAGTAGCGTTGGAGTTCATCGACAATCCCATCATGATGATGATCTTTTTTGGTTATGTGTTTGCCATATTTTTTAATTGAAGAATCTGCATTCTTCATCACAAAACTATGCGTTGCTAACTCGAGCATTTCTTTGTCGTTTTCAGCATCACCAAAGCTAATAAAATGCTTTTTAGAAATGTTATATATTCTTAAAATGTCTAGAAGTGCAGAACCTTTAGAAATATGCCCAAAGTATATTTCACAAAAAAAGGAAGTTCCCCAAAAGCGAACTTTTAACCCTTTGTGTTTTTTTACCGCATTAAAAACATTTTCATCTTCATGTTTATTTCTCTTTTTTACTTTTATTATCATGGTCATTGGATCTTCGTGAAGGGTTTCAGTAAGCGGCCCATAGACAATATTCATATTGTCGTGCCAAAAAAATGAAGCTAAGTTTTTTTCTTCTTTTAGTAACCAAATGTCCTTGTTCGTCTCACACATGACGTTATCAATTGCTGCTATGCCTATATCTTGATAGATTGCCTTAACAATTTCTTGAGGAAATGAAAATGCTTTGGTGATAAAGGATGAATCTGTAGGATTTGTGACAAAAGCACCGTTATAGCAAACCATTGGTGTCTTTAGGCCAAGTTGCTGGTAGTACTTGATAAACGATCGGTAAGGACGACCGGTTGCAAGGACGATGGTATGTAGGGATTGAATAGATTTTAAATAAGTTAAGGTAGTTTTTGAGATTTTCTTTTGTTTATTCAATAGGGTTCCATCTAAATCTAAGGCGATTAAATGTCGGGGGGTTACCATAAACCAATGACCTTTTTTACCCTTTGTAGTGTTGCATTTGCAACCAATTGCGCCCGTTTTGACCCTTCTTGAAGAACACGTTCAACCATGCCGCTATTCATCATCGCTTGGTATCGTTTTTGTAATTGGCCAATATGATCCACAACCACATCAGCGACTTTTGCTTTAAAGCCACCATAGGTTAACGTCTTGACACTCTCAACGCTTGCTTCAATAGATTGATCCGTTAAACTAGCAAGGATTGTCAACAAATTACTAATGCCAGGTTTATTGATTTCATCAAATCGAATGCTAGTTTCTGAATCTGTGACAGCGCTCATAATTTTTTTTCGAATGGATGCCAAGTCTTCTTTGAGTTCAATATTTCCTTTTGGTTCAGATTTTGACATTTTTTTGCTTGGATCAGCAAGTGACATAATCCTAGTTCCAACAGAACCTAATTGAGCTTTTGGCATGACCAAAACATTACCAAAGCGGTTATTAAAACGTTGTACAAGATCTCTTGTTAATTCCAAATGTTGAACTTGGTCTTCGCCAACTGGAACCATTTGTGCATCATAAAGAAGGATATCGCTTGCCATTAAAACTGGATAAGCAAACAATCCAAGTCCGATAGCTGCTTCTTTCATTTGTTGCGATTTCTCTTTGAATTGAGTCATTCTTGATAACTCACCCATGTAGATAAAGTTTTGAAGGATGGTGTTAAGTTCGGCATGAGCAGAAACTTGCGATTGAAGAAAAATAGTGCTTTGATTTGGATCTAAACCAGCTGCTAAATAAAAGGCAGCAATATCAATTGTATTATCTTTTAATGTTTGTGGGTCAATTGGCAAAGTGAGAGCGTGAAGATCGGCAATAAATAAAAAAGTTTGAAAATCTTTTTGATAAGTTGGAAATCTTTTTAATGCCCCTAAATAATTACCTAAAGTAAGACCACCTGTAGGCTTAATTCCGCTAATCATTCTTGCCATAATTTTGATTTTTTATACTTTCTAAATCATTTTAACAAATCTTTTGTAAAGATACGATAAACATTAGGTAAACCGTACCTTAAGGGGTATACTAAATTAGGTAATCTGATGGTACGAATTTACACATCTCCGAGCTGCTCTAGTTGCCGGAAAGTTAAAAAATGGTTTGAATTACAAGGTATTGCATATGAAGAACGCAATATTTTTTCCGCCACTTTAAATGAAAACGAACTGAAAGAGATGTTGGCTAAAACCGAGAATGGTACCGAAGACATTATTTCCACAAGAAGCAAAATTATAAAAGAACAAAATCTTGATGTTGAAAATATGAGTATTTCACAATTAGTTCAATTTATTAGAGAAAACCCTTCTGTCCTAAAAAGACCAATTATGGTTGATAATCGTCGAATTCAAGTTGGTTACAATGAAGAAGAAATTCGTACTTTTATTCCAGTTGAAAAACGACAAGTCTCCTTTAAAGATAAATCACCAGATTTAACAAAAGTTAAAAAAACTAAACATGTAGACCCAGACCATTCCGAAGAATAATTTTTATTTAATTGTTTTAATTGCCCTGGCGTACTTTGAAACTTGATTGGCTTTGTATTCAATATTTGCTTTTTCGCATAATAACTTTAAAGTTTCTGCAGCATGTTTCAATGAAGATTCTTCACTTTCTACTTCAAAATCAATTAAACCGTGGTAAAAATTCTTATCAAGGCAAACATGGCGACCTTCAAAAGTGGTTTCATAGCGTTCAGTTGTCAATTGAGTAATAACTTGAAGTTTCGTAGTATCAAAACCAAACATTTCTAAAAAATCTTTGATCAAGCCAAGTGGAAAAGCTTTTTTTGATTTATAGGTCAAGTAAGCTTGCTCGGTTAAGGTTTGGTTTTTTTCTAAAGTTCCTTCAGCCATAGGTGATTTTAACGTTAAGGTAAACGTTTGGTTTAGTTCTCTAATTCTTAAAGCAAAACCATATTTTCTTAATGAACCGATTGGATCATCGATGTAATGATTGGTTTGAAGAACTTTTGATTTTTCTTCAATCTTAAGGACCGATTTTAACAGGTTAAATTCTTTTTCATTAACAAGAATTTTAGCTTCAATTTCGATACTCGTTGACATATAGGGTTCCTCTTCGCAGGTCTTTCAATGAATATGATAAAATAAATTACAACAATATACCAAATCTTTATGAAATATGCATTCATGACACGTGATGATCAACAATCACGATTAATAAAAACTAAACTTGAAACTAAATTAAATTTAGCAGGTCATGTTTTTAATTCCGAAAAACCTGATTTGTTGATTTTTGTTGGTGGAGATGGTACTTTCTTGAGATCAATTCAAACGTATCTTCAATTCCTTGATTCAATTATTTTCGTTGGAATCCATACCGGAACCTTGGGTTTTTTTTGTGAATTCCATGATACCCAGATTAATGAACTTATCAAAGCAATTCCAACCATGAAACGAACCAGTACAAACTACGCACTGGTGGAACTGACGATTAAAGGAAAAAATAAGTATTCATTTTATGCCGTGAATGAAGTTCGTGTTGAAAATCCTTTTCACACATTTGTAACCGATGTCTTTATTGATAATCAAGCATTACAAACCTTTCGAGGTACTGGATTAATCGTTGCCTCAACCCTAGGAAGTAGTGCATATAATAAAAGTTTAGGTGGGGCATTGGTTGATGTTACCAACCCAACGTTACAGTTAACAGAGATGGCGACTATTCAAAATAATGCTTATCGCTCTTTAGGTAGTTCTTTAGTATTGGACGCAAAAAGAATCATTAGTTTTAAAGGTGATTTCAAAAAAGCTATTTTTGGTTATGATTACTTATTAGCCAACATTGAAGAACCCATCAACGAAGTGACTGTACGCTTAAGTGACAAAACTTTTAAGCTTTATCATCAACAACAAACGCCATTCTTTGATACATTAAAGAAAACTTTTGTTAAAAATGTTAACTAACCGCGATTCATAATCACGGGGATGATCATGGGATTGCGTTGAGTTTTAATAAATAAGTATTTTCCTACTACTTCTTTAATTGCATTTTTAAGTTCAGAGAAAGAAATACGGCTTTTCATCATTAACGTTAATCTTTCCTCAAGCTTATTCTCAGCATTCTTTAGCATGTCATTGGCAGATTGAAAAACAAAGCCCAGTGCTGTAATGGTTGGTTTGAGTAACAATTGATTATTCTTGGCGTCAATCACAACTGAAACAGAAACGACTCCATCGTCTGCCAATATTTTTCTATCGCGAATCACGGCAGTCGATAAACCATTAATATCCTTGCCATCAATATAAACAGCTTCTGCAGGAACGGATGGTCCGCGAGTCACTTGGTGGTTTTTTAAAATTAAGGTGTCACCGTTTCGGCAGATAAATGAGTTTTGTTTTGGAATGCCAAGGGTTTCTGCTATTTCTGTATGGAGTTTTAACATTCGATATTCTCCATGCATGGGCATAAAGAAATTTGGTTTAAAAAGTTTAAGCATTAAGCGTAATTCTTGTCTAGCAGGATGGCCTGAAGAGTGGACATTAAATAAGATTGAGTTTGTTAAGACGTTTGCTCCTGCTCGAGTTAATTGATTCACAACACGATTAATGCTTAATCCGTTTCCAGGGATTGGGCTTGAAGAGAAAACAACCGTATCGCCAGGAACAATTTTAACTTGACGATGATCGCCTTTAGCAATCCGCGATAATGCTGCCATTGGTTCACCTTGAGATCCTGTACAAATAATCACAGTTTCTTCTAAACGCAAGCTTCGAATATCTTCCGATGGAACAATAGAGGAATCTGGAATTTTGATATAACCAAGTTGTCTTGACATACTGACAGCATTTTCCATAGATCGTCCAATGATCACAAGTTTCTTTTTATGAGATACAGCAGCTTCAACAATTTGTTGAATTCGAGAGATGTTACTTGAGAATGTGGAGACAATCAAACGCCCAGGAGCATTTTCAAAAATATCATTAATTGCAGAAATAACACTTCGTTCAGATGGAGTATATCCTTCGATTTCAGCATTGGTCGAATCTGAAAGCAATAAATCAACACCTTCAGTTCCTAAACGGGCAATCTTACCAAGGTTTATTTCAGCTCCTACGGGTGTTAAATCAATTTTAAAATCACCGGTGGTCACAACTCTACCTTCGGGAGTGTCCACACAAATACCAAAACAATCAGGAATGGAATGGGTCATGCTAAAAAACGAAATCTTAAATTCATTGATATTGATAATGGTATCTTCATCATACTCAACAATTTTTACAGGTTCTTTGATTCGTTGATCTTGTAATTTATGACGAATAAAGGCAGCAGCCAATCTTGGGGCATAAATAACAGGAACAAGAACATGTTGAACTAAGAAAGGGATTCCACCAATGTGATCTTCATGACCATGGGTAATAATCAATGCTCGAAATTTTCTTTGATTTGTTTTTAGATGCGTGTAATCAGGAATGACGTAATCAACTCCAGGTAAATCTTCTTCAGGGAAACGAACACCAGCATCAATAACAATCAATGTTTTTTCAGATTCAACACAATAGGTATTTTTACCTACTTCACCTAAACCACCGAGCGCAAAAACAGAAACGCCATTTTGACCAGGATTAAACGCCATAAAAAACTCCTTTAATTAAATAGATGATAGTATGCATCGTCTTAATTTAATTTAATTGTATATAAAAGAGTTTTAA
>JBIIZK010000101.1:0-2810 GCA_044346305.1 Bacilli bacterium | reverse complement strand
CCGAGCAAGTGGCATTACAAATCCTATTACTTAATGATTCCAAACTTGAAAGTCCTCAGCTTTATCCATTATTAGTCACCTTTAGAAACCAAAAGAATTCTCCGATTTGGCATTGGTTAAGATTCCTGACTGCTTATGCCTCCTTGCAAGGCGTACCTATCGTGATTGATTATTGTGTTTCTTGTCAAAGCAAAGAGAAAATTGTTGGTGTTTCTACTTCATTGGGTGGGTTCATCTGCCAATCTTGCTTAGCAAAAAATGATACAAAACCTCAACCAGTCAAAACCTTAACTCGGCTTCGCCAATTGCATAAACAAACGACAATCGAAGGACTTGATCAAGATTATTTACCGTTAGTTTCGATCATCCATCAACACCTTGAATATCATCTTGATTGTGACATTGAAGGACTTCAAACACTACAGAAGATGATGAATAAAATACACTCATAGTGGGTTGACACGTTTATACAATCTTGAGACAATAAGTCTCGTGCATGAAAGGAAATCATCATGAATTCTATAACTTTTGAGCAGCTTGTCACCCATTTAACAAGTACTGGTTTTGTTTTTCAAGGTTCTGAAATATATGGTGGTTTATCCAACACGTGGGATTACGGTCCTTTAGGCGTTGAACTAATACAAAATCTTCGAAAAGCTTGGTGGAAGAAATTTGTTCAAGAAAACCCAATGAACGTTGGTGTTGATTCCGCGATTTTAATGAATCCTAAAGTTTGGGAAGCAACTGGCCACGTCGCTACCTTTAATGATCCCTTGGTGGATTGCAAGAATTGTAAAGCCCGCCATCGTGCTGATCAACTCATCGCCCAAGCAAAACCTGACATGGATATTAGTAAAATTCCAAGTCTTGAATTGGGTAAAGTTTTAAAGGATGAAAAAATCACTTGTCCTAAATGTGGCAGTCATGATTTTACCGATATTCGCCAATTCAACATGATGTTTAAAACCCACATTGGTGTTATTGAAGATGCAAAAAATGCCGTTTATTTAAGACCAGAAACAGCCCAAGGTGTCTTCGTTAACTTTAAAAGCATCCAACGAACCACAAGAAAAAAAGTCCCATTTGGTGTGGCGAGCGTCGGCAAAGCCTTCCGCAATGAAATCACACCTGGAAACTTCACCTTTAGAACCAGAGAGTTTTCGCAAATGGAGCTTGAGTTTTTCTGTAAACCAGGAACAGAAGCCCATTGGTATAAGTATTGGCAAGATGCAGCTTTTCAGTTTTTGAAGTCTTTAGGGATTCAAGATACCAAACTTAGACTACGGGAGCATAGTCCAGAAGAACTTGCCTTTTATTCAAAAGGGACCTCAGATATCGAATACGCCTTTCCCTTTGGTTGGGGAGAAGTTTGGGGCATCGCTTCAAGAACAGACTACGATTTAAAACAACATATGCAATTCAGTAAGGAAGATTTAAATTATCTTGACCCCGAAACCAACGAAAAATATCTTCCTTTTGTCATAGAACCATCCTTGGGATTAGACCGGTTGGCGCTCATGGTGTTAAGTGATGCTTATCAAGAAGAAATCTTAGAAAAAGATACGCGTGTGGTCTTACGCCTTCACCCAGCGATTGCACCCTATAAAATAGCCATCCTTCCTTTGAGCAAACAATTGAACGAAAAAGCTCAAGAAGTGATGACGATTTTATCTAGGCATTTTATGGTGACATATGATGAGGCAGGAAGCATAGGTAAACGCTATCGGCGACAAGACATGATTGGGACTCCATTTTGTGTGACGGTTGACTTCGACACACAAACAGATCAAAGTGTGACAATTCGTGACCGAGATTCAATGAAACAGCTCAGAATGCCAATTGATGATTTAATTAGATATTTTAATGTAAAGTTATTTTATTAGTTGTTTTTTAGTAGTTAGTTAGTAGTAAGTTAATTTTTTGAAAGGAGGCACCGACATGAGTTTTGACCGTCAATTTTTAGATGACATTATTAAAAAGGCTGATATTGCAAACATCGTTTCTCGATACATTCCGATTACCAAGAAAGGAAGAAATTTTGTCGCTCTTTGTCCCTTTCATGATGATAAGAATCCTTCTCTCAGTATTAGTCCAGAAAAACAGATCTTTAAATGCTTTGTTTGTGGAACTGGTGGGACCGCCATCCAATTCGTTCAAAGCTATGAAAAAATTTCTTTCCCTCAAGCGGTTAGAAAAGTGGCAGATTGGTCTGGAATTGATGACCCACGGTTAAAGCAAACAGATCAAGCTATTCAACGAGATGAAAAACTTGAACCTTACTTTAAATGCCTTGAAGATTTGCTCGGTTATTACCATTTTGGATTGGCCAGTGAAGAAGGCAAAGTTGCACGCGATTATTTAAGTCGCCGAGGACTTGATTCATCTATCCTTGAAACCTTCCAAGTTGGGTATGCACTTAAAGATGGAGCAACAACCATCCAATACTTAATTAAAAGAGGGCATCCTCGAACGATTATTGAAACCTTAGGAATCACCGCCAGTAACAACCAACAAGTTGATCGTTTAGCAGGTCGTGTTATTTTTCCAATTCACACTCGTGATGGACGCGTGAATGGTTTTTCTGGGCGATTGCTTCAAGAGGATCCTGGGCAAGCCAAGTATGTTAATTCAACTGATTCACCGATTTTTAACAAGGGTCAAGTTCTATATAATTACCACCAAATCAAACTATCTAGCAAACGAGTTGGTTATGTCTATCTGATGGAAGGATTTATGGACGTGATTGCTCTTCATCGGGCTAATATCCCTCAAGCGATTGCCCTCATGGGAACAGCAGTAACACCAAGTCA
>JBIIZK010000100.1:0-2813 GCA_044346305.1 Bacilli bacterium | reverse complement strand
AACAAACTCATCCCCATAGTTTTGTTACTACCATGCGTGAAGTATCTGCTGGCAAAGATACCATGACAGGGCATTGGGAATTAATGGGGTTAGAGACCAAAAAACCTTTCAAAACGTTTACTGATACTGGTTTTCCCGCGTCATTAATTAAAGAATTAAAAGCAAAGTCAGGTCATGATTTTATAGGTAATGTTGCTGCCAGTGGGACGGAAATCATCACCCAAATGGGTGAAGAACACATGCGGACAAAAAAGATTATCCTATACACCTCTGCCGATAGCGTCCTTCAATTGGCTGCCAATGAAGCAATCATCTCGGTGAAAGAACTTTATCGAGTTTGTGAAATCGCTCGAGAAATTTGTATGAAACCAGAGTATTTAGTTGGTCGAGTCATTGCTCGGCCATTTGTTGGAACAACGGCAAAAAACTTTAAAAGGACCACTAATCGTCACGATTATGCTTTATCTCCTGGTGTTGATACCGCCCTAGATGTGTTGAATAAGGCAGGCTTGGTCACAAGTTGTATTGGTAAAATTAACGATATCTTTAATGGCCAAGGTGTCAATCGAACTCAAAAAACAATGTCTAATCTCGATGGCATGAATCTGACTAATTTAGAAACCAAACGATCCTTTGAAGGTTTGGTCTTTGTTAATCTCGTTGAATTTGATTCTGAATTTGGTCATCGCCGTGACCCAATTGGTTATGGAAAAGCCCTTGAACAATTTGATATTGAACTAGGAAAATTATTACCGAAGTTAACGAAGGATGATTTATTGATGATTACTGCCGACCATGGTAACGATCCAACCCACACAGGCAGCGACCATACCCGCGAACGCGTCCCGTTATTGATGGTGAGTCCTCGATTTACCCAAGGACGAGCTTTACCAGAACGATCAACCTTTGCTGACTTATCCTCAACGATTTTAAAGAATTTTAAATTAAACCAACCCCGCCACCAGATTGGTACAGCCATTCTTGAGATTCTAAATTAGTAGATAATTAGTAGATATTGAATGTGGATAAACCACCAGCAAGGTAAGTTTTAATTCCTGATAAGGTTATAGATAATAAGAAAAAATTAATGACTAGAATGATAATTTATGTACTTTGGTTAACATAATAGACATTATGCGAAGTTGACACTCCTACGAATTGACTAAGCTTTGACTTGGTTTTGGAGAATGGTGTCGAGGTTCATCTTCTCGCGGGTGGTTGCATCCATGAGGTGAATGACCACATCATAAAGATCGACGACCATCCAACCGGATTCGGGTTTACCTTCAATGTGGTGTAACCGATGAGTTGGGTGATGGACGAAATCTTTGCGGAGTTGATTCACAATTGCATCCATTTTCCTTGAGTTGTTGATTGTGCAAACAATCATGATGTCCGTGATTGGTGATTGACCTTTAACATTGTAGATAGTAATTGTTTCTGCTTGTTTATCTTCCAAGACTTTAAGCACGAATGTTTTTAATGATTTATTTGCCATCGGTTTCTCCTAAATAATACCCCATGCATTCTTTGACTAAGGGGTTGGTAATTTTTTGTTTCTTCTTTTTCAAATGGACGAGGTTGTCTTTGAGGACTGCGATGAACCCTTCATGGTAGTTCTTTTTACAACTTGCAATCAGGGCAGTGGAATCAAACCCTCGGGTTGGTTCTATTTTGTCTGCGGCGTAAACTATTTGGGCAATTGGTCCCATTTGGGCTTTTCCTGTGGTGTGATAGCGAATGGCTTCCAGAATAGGCTCATGGTGAATTTGAAACTCTTGGCGAGCAAGAATCGCTCCGACAAATTGGTGAAGGGCGTAAGGTTCAATTGGTTGATTGACCGTTTCGTATTCATTCAATAAATCTCTAGCCTCTTCTTCATCCATGTCTTTGGCGATGTCATGGAGGATGGCCGCGAGGAATGCATCACTAGCGACCAATTGATTTGCTTCAGCGATCGCATAGGCTAAGCAGGCTGTTGAATATACATGCGCAAAGCGTTCCTCTTTATAAAACGCTTTTAGTTTAGGAACAAAATACAATTGGTGCTCAAAAATATATTGAATGACCGATAAAGGGGTCCCTAAACTTTCCAAATTGCGAATGTTAGTTGAAGATATTGGATAAAGTGAACCAGATAATGGCTGGATTCGATAACGAGTCCAGTTAGGGTGATCAAGCCGTGCCCCAGGACGAGGATAGGCCACGAGTTGAATCAATTGGGCAAGTTTTTCTGCGTCTTTCCATTTATGAAACTGTTCAACTTGATCACCACCGATAAGATAATAAAGTTGGTCATTTGGATAAAGCTGTTTAAAATATTGAACGGTATGAATCGTGAAATTGATCACAGCATCCTTTTCCACTTCGTATAACGATAACTGAAACCTTGGTTCATTGGCGATGGCAAGTTTTACCATATTAATCCGGTCAAGGATATTGGTGGTGGTGTTTTTCCATCTTGGATTTTTGGTGATAATGAGGGTCACTTCTTCTGCATGAAGATGTTCTTGACCAGCCTTTAACATTGCCAAGTGGCCATCATGAATGGGATCAAAAGGTGAACCGTACAATAGACGAATCATGTTGGTAAAACAATCCTTGGTTCGGTTGGATTAGGTCGATAAATCACGACGCGATGACCAATGGTTTGAACAAGGTCAGCTTTTAATGATTTAACAATCTTTGGAATTAATGTTGACGCCTCTTCTTGGGTTGATTTCAAGATATGAAGTTTAATCAATTCTTGTTTAGTTAATGCCAAATCAACCATTGTTAGCCAATCTGGATGAAGGGCTTCTTTGCCAAGTTGA
>JBIIZK010000016.1:0-10481 GCA_044346305.1 Bacilli bacterium | reverse complement strand
CTCATCTTTTCCATCCACCATAAGTGGCATTGGATAAATCTTTTTACTTGGATCGTCTTGAACAATAATGCCTGGGGCTTGTTTAAGCGTGGCAATCAATTGATTAAGTTGAAATGGTTTTTCAAATTCTAAGTTAATCACTTCACTATGGCCATTTTTAACAGGAACTCGAACGGCGGTGCTACTAATAGGAAGATTAGGAATTCCCATAATTTTACGAGTTTCATGGATTATTTTTTCTTCTTCTTTGGTGTTTCCGTTGTCAAGAAAGATGTCGATGTGAGGAATGACATTTTCATAAATCTGATAAGGGAACTTGGTGGTTTTTCCTGTTGGTAGTTTTTCTACCAAGTCATGAAGACCTTTGCTACCAGCACCACTGACTGCTTGATACGTGGCGATCACCATTCGCTTTAATACGAAAGCGTCATGCAAAGGTTTAATTGCAACCACCGCTTGGATGGTTGAACAATTTGGATTAGCAATGATGAATTGATGCTTCTTTGCCGCCTCTGGATTCACTTCTGGCACTACCAAGGGCACGTTTTTGTCCATTCTCCATGCTGCAGAATTATCGATGACGAGTGTTTTCATTTTGGCAAACAAAGGCGCAAACGTTAAAGAAACATCACTGCCAGCACTAAACAAAGCATAATCTACTGGATTTAATCCAACATTTTTTTCAGTTAAAGCTATCACAGAATATTTTTTACCTTGAAAAGAAATTTTTATGCCAACGCTTTTCTCCGAAGCAAATAACACTAAGTTTTTGACTGGAATTTTTCTTTCTTCAAGAACTTCCAAGAACTTTCTACCAACGACACCTGTTGCACCAACGATGGCGATACTTATCGGTTTCATGTTGTTATTCCTCCAAAACAAATTCATTATAGAGTGCATTGATGGCAAACTTATAATCAATATCTTCTACGCCAATCACCAGATGCATCCCATTGCTTCCATAATCAATCATTTTTAAGTTCACATTCGCGTTAACTAAGGCAGAAAAGACCTTCAATGCGTTCAATTTATTTTGTAATAAGTTTCGTCCTACTAAATAGATTAAAGATATACCAGAGGTAACTTCAATTGTATCTGGATGCAAATCTTTCTTAATTTTTTGCAATAACAATTCTTTTTTTCCATCTTCTAAGTATTTTGCTTCAATCATCATCGAAAAGGTGTCAGTCCCTGAAGGAAAATGTTCAACGTTGATTGCAAGTTTTTCACAAATTCGAAGAATTTTTCGATCAAAGCCGAGAAGTTCGGACATCATTTCTTTTTCGACCACAACCAAGTTAAAGCCTTTTACTCCCGTGATGCCAGTGATTGCACTGTGATGACGATCAGGTGGTAATTTGCTAAAAATCATCGTTCCTTCGCCACTCGGATTAAACGTATTTTTAATTTGAGTTGGGATGCCTTTTTTAATCAAAGGAAACATCGTTTCTGCTTGAATAACACTTGCACCCATAAAAGATAGAATACGAAGTTCTCGATACGTTAAGACATCAATTTTTTTAGGGTTATCCACCACGCGTGGATCACACGTTAAAAAACCATCGACATCCGTCCAGTTTTCATAGAGCTTGGCATTGACCGCGTCAGCGATAATCGCCCCCGTAATATCAGATCCTCCACGAGGTAAGAGTTGGATTTGATCCAGTTCATTGCTTCCATAAAAGCCACCAATGACAACATAAGGGTGCTTCTTTAAAAGAGATCCGGCATCGTTTCTTGTCTTGGTACGATTGAATTGATGACCTTTAAAACGAATAATGTCAGCAGAATCAAGAAAAGCAAAATCAAGATAGTTTGAAAGAATCAACGCTGATAGGTATTCCCCACGAGATACGATATAGGGTAGAGATTTGGATATCTTCATCTTTTGAAGGATATCTGCAAGAATTGATTTGATTGGCAAATCTAACTTTAATTCTTCAACAATTTCTACAAATCGCTGACGAACAAGTTTAAAGGTAACGGGATCTTTCTTATTTTGAATTTCCTTTGCCACCTCGTAAAGCAAATCAGTGATTTTCACGTCTTTTGGATCGCGTTTACCTGGAGCAGAGACAACAATAAATTTCCGCAAAGGATCACTTTTGATAATCTTTGCCACTTGTTTAATGGTCGATGCTGAGGCCATCGAGGTCCCGCCAAATTTGGCGACAATAGCTTTGGTCATTATGATAGTTTTTCTTTAAAGTGTTCGTAGGTGAAGGATTTGATTAAGACATCTTTTCCATTTAACTTTCTCGCGTAAATGCTTGGTAAAGGAATGCCATTAAAGGTGTTGTTTTTAACAATCGTGTAAAGAGCCATGTCTTGAAAGACAATCGGGTCGCCAACTTTTAAAGGGTCTTTGAAACGATAAATCCCAATATCATCTCCGGTTAAACACGTTGCTCCAGATAGGCGAATGACGTGTTTTCCAGAAGGATCTGAGGTTGTCACTGGCGGAATAAATTTAGCTTCAAGAACATCTGGCATATGGCAAGTGGCCGAAGCATCTAAGATGGCAATTTCAACATCGTTTTTGGTGACATCCAAAACCTTACTGACTAAAAAACCAGCATTCAACACAACTGCTTCACCGGGTTCTAAATAAATATCAAGTTTGTAAGTTTGTTTATAGTATTTAATGAGACGAACAAGTTTTTCAACATCGTAATTAGGTCTAGTTAAGTGGTGACCTCCACCAAAGTTAATCCATTTTAATCTTGAAAAGTATTTTCCAAATTTTCTTTCAACTTCTTTTAATGTTGTTTCTAAAGCGTCCGCGTTTTGTTGGCAAAGGGTATGGAAATGAAAACCAGATACGCCTTCTAATAAACTTTCATCCAAGTCTGTCACTTTAATGCCCATTCTTGACGTTGGTGAGCAAGGATCATACATGCTACTACCCGTTTGGGTAGAAACTTCTGGGTTAATGCGAATACCAATGATTTTCTTTGCCGCTAATGCGCGTTGTTTAAATCGTTTCAACTGGCTATTTGAGTTGAACACCAAGTGGTCACTATAGTTAAGAATCTCTTCAAATTCTTCATCTTTATATCCAGGAGTAAAGACGTGAATCTCTTTGCCAAAGTGTTCATGAGCGAGACGAGCCTCAAACAATCCACTTGATGCAGTTCCATCCAATACTGTTTTTAGTAATGGATAAAAGTAAAAACTTGAGAATGCTTTTTGTGCGAGCAGCACTTTGCAACCACTTAAATCCTTAATTTTTTTAATGATGGTGAGATTATTTAAAATGAG
Source organism: Bacilli bacterium (assembly GCA_044346305.1). Lineage (GTDB taxonomy): Bacteria > Bacillota_I > Bacilli_A > RFN20 > CAG-826 > UBA970. Next base: position 7,220 of record JBIIZK010000016.1, on the reverse strand, counting down.
TTGCTCATCAATTAGGTAATAAGGTGTTGGTAATCCAGGAGTTAATTTCATAGATTACCTTATTTCACCAAGACCGGTTTAAACGTCTCTTTCCATGGTAAACCCCATTGATTAAGCAAGGCCATATAAGGGTCTGGATTAAATTGTTCAACGTTAAAAACACCTTGACCTGACCATTGTTTGGTGAGGATTAATGCCGCACCAATCATTGCTGGTACACCAGTGGTATAACTTATCGCTTGGGAACCAACTTCTGCAAATGCTTCTTGGTGATCGCAAACATTAAAGACTCGGTAAGCCACTGGTTTGCCTTGTTTATGCCCTTGAAGGATGACACCGATGTTGGTTTTTCCTTTGGTTCGCGGTCCTAATGATGACGGATCAGGTAAGATTGCTTTTAAAAATTGCAGAGGAACAATGGATTTTCCTTCATATGAGATTGGTTTTACAGACGTCATGCCAACATTGACAAGCACGCGTAAGTGGGTTAAATAACGTTCTGAAAAACTCATATAGAAACGCGCTCGTTTCACTTCAGGAATAAATTTAACAATCGATTCTAATTCTTCGTGGTACATCAAATACATATCTTTTGGACCAATTTCATCCAATGGGTAAGTTTCTTTTACTGTTAATGCTGGAATTTCTACCCATTTACCAGCTTGAAAATAACGACCAGGCATGGTGATTTCTCGGATGTTTATTTCTGGATTAAAGTTGGTGGCAAAAGGGTAACCATGGTCACCCCCGTTTGCGTCTAAAATATCAATGTAATCCACCGTATCAAAGTAATGCTTCTTTCCATACATACAAAAAACACTGGTCACACCTGGATCAAAACCAGTTCCCAAAAGTGCCATCACTCCAGCTTTTTTAAAGCGGTCGTGATAAACCCATTGCGTACCATATTCAAAGCCAGCTTTTTCTCTAACTTCAGCAGCAGCAGTGTCCAAGTAATGGGTCTTGGTTTCAATACACGCTTCCATGATAGGGATGTTTTGGTAAGGTAAAGCTAAATTCATGACCAAGAAAGGTTTATATTTTAGAATCAACTTAATCATTTCAGGTTTTGATTCCGCGTCCACATGTTCAGCGATGGCTTTCACTGGAAAAGATTTCATCCGTTGAACAATGGCTTCGCACTTGGATAAAGTACGACTGGCAATAATAATTGTTTTAAATACCGCGTGATTTTGTGCGCACTTTTGTGCTGCAACAGAAGCAACGCCGCCGCTACCGATAATCAAGACTGTTGACATAACAGTTCCTCCTATGGACAGATGTGAATGTAATCAATGGGTTATCATCATTAAAATATAACAAACCATGACCCTGGCTGTCATAGGATTTTATCCTTTAGACCCTGATAGTTCTAACGACCTTACATTTCTATAAGTGTGTTCATAAAAATTTTACAAGAAATTAAAGATAAATCAATAAAATCACTTTAAAAATACATTGAAAAGTTTTTATAATTTTTATAAGATAGAAAAGATTGCGTACAAATAATTACGCTAGAGGAGACATAACATGGCATTGGCTCAAGTCTTTGGGGAAAAACACTTTTTTGGAACAGGAATTTTATTGCTTATTGTTTTTACTTTTCTTTTACTACTGAAAAAGAACGCCAGTGATCTAAAGAAGCAGCAACTATTTTATTTATATTTATTCACTGGATTATTTCTTGTCATTGAAATACTACGGTTAATCTTTTTGTTTATTCGCGATGGTGGATTAGCAATTTATCAATTACCATTAAACTTATGTTCCGTGCCATTATATTTATATCCTGCAATTTCTTTAGATAAGAAAAATGGACGATTAAAACAATGGTTCATGCCAGCGGCATTTGCAACGGTTATGTTAGCGGGTTTGGTTGCCCTCCTTATTCCAACCAATATTTTGGGCCCGGAAATGTTCTGGTTTCCTTTAAATAAAAACTTTGTTGAAATTGCTAGCTTCACGTATCACGCAGTGATGATTGCTGCCCCGCTTGCATTAATTAAACTTGATTACTACAAACCAAAAATGAATGATATTGGTTACGCATTAGCTTTCACAGGAGGATTTGCTGCCCTTGCGATGACAGTAAATGCTTTTACCAATCAAGACTTTTTATTGTTGAATAATGGGAATGGTAGTCCGTTTCAATTTTTAATCACTGAATCAAAATTACTTTATCAAATCACGATGATTGGGCTAGGCGCAATGTTGATTAGTTTGTTTTTTGTTTTTTCAAATCTAGGAAAATTAAAAAGCCGATTTAATCGCATCCAAAAAGGTCAAATGTTTTCACAGGATACGAAACGCAACAAATAGACAAAAAAAGGGTATAAATATTTATGACAGGAGGATTAAACCATGGCCATGTCAAAACCAGTAGCGAAACCAGTTGCAAAACCAGTTCCAGCTAAACAACCAGTTAAGAAGTAGTTTATCAAAAAGGTCACCCAGCAATGCGTGATCTTTTTTTTATGCCGATTAAAGATTTCAATCCGATATGTATAATGAAAACATGCAATTAAAAAGAATGATTTCCCATCCTGGTTTTATCTTGTTTATGTGGTTTGTCTTTGTTTTTTTTATGGTGGTTATTTTGCCATCAGTCTCTTTTCAAGCGAATCAAATGGGGTTAACACCCTCGATTGATACGAATTTTAGTTTTGATCCAGAAAACTTGTATAACATTCTTGATGGGTATGGAGAAAACGGGCGGCAATTTTATTTATTTCAACGTTGGACCTTTGATTTGATTTGGCCAATGGTTTACGGGTTCCCTATTTTCTTTACATTAAGATTATGGTTAGGTAAATTCAATCATCCGGTGTTTAAATTTTTCATCTACTTACCATTCATCGCGATGATTCTTGATTACTTCGAAAACATCACTTATTCGATGATGATAATTTTGTATCCAAGCCAATGGATTGCCTTAGCTTACGTTGGTGTGGGGTTGAGTTTGTTAAAATGGGTTGCCCTTGGGGTCGCGTTATTGTCCGTTACCGTTACAGGTGTGTTCGTTTTGATTCAAACCATTGTAAGGTTGATCAAAAGACGATAGGATATTTCCCTCAGATAGTTTTACTTATTAAACATGAGGGTCATCATTGACTTCAACCCATCAAGAAAAGTAAAAACAGTCCGATTGGACTGTTTTCTTATTACGTCATGTTAATTTTATAACCTATGCCCCATTTGGTTTCAATGATTGTTGGATGATTAGGGTCGATTTCAATTTTCTTTCTTAAGCGACGAATATGAACATTCAAGACATTGCCATTATCATAGAAATGATCTTGCCAAATCATTTCGTATAATTCCTTCTTCAATAAGACTTTATTTGGGTTACTAACGAGGGTTAAGAAAATATCAAACTCTAATTTCGTAACAGGTAAAATCTTTTGATTTCTTTTGATTTGATAATTGTCAACATCGATTTCTAAATCTTGAATAAAGAATTTTTTCTCGAGTTGGTTGCTTTCAGTTTCTTTTCTTTTCAGAATCGCTTGGACACGAATGATAAACTCAGTAACGGAAAAAGGTGAATAAATCACATCATCCGCGCCTTGATCAAAGGCAGCTTCGAGCAAGGCTTCGTTTTTTGGAATGACCGTAAATAAAGGTGTTTTCTTGTATTTTTTGATTCTTTTCAGAATATCCGAATGGAGTTGGCCTTTGGTGGTTAAAGATTGAAAAAAAATCACAAAATCTGGATTTATCTTAGGGAATTGTGATTCGAATTCCGCTAATCGCAAGACACGGTAGGATCCATTCAGTTTAGTTTTTAAAAAATCAATATTCGTCTGCAGTTTTTCGTCGTCATGTAAAACAACAATTTCCATCCAAGTTCCCCCGTTAGATGAATCGTATTTCTAATAGATAATTATCTATAAATTATGACAGAAGATTATGAATTTTTTATTAAGTTTATTGGAAGTGGCCGTTAAATGATTATATTTATCTGGGGATAATGGATCGTTCTGTGATAAATCTTCTCATGTTAGAGAGTCTTTAATGCTTTTTTTGTCCAAAAAAGCACATCTTTGCTTTCGTCTGATCGATTCGCGTGCTTCGCTGGCAATGTTTTGTGAGTTAAATAATAATATAGACCAGTTTGAACAAGATTCTTCTCTTCACTTGCCAAAAAATAAAGCGCATCAGCAGAATGAGTGACTTTTTTTAACATGCGATTGATGATGATTTTTTTAAACGTTCGATATAACCAACCATTGTTTAACCCAATCTCAGATTGGACCGCTCCAGGATGCATCGCGTTAATCGAAATTCCTTTTTTTTCAAGAACTGGAGCCAATTCCCAAACCGTGTGGAGTTGAGCAGATTTTGACGCTCCATAGCTTTTCAATCCCGTGTAAAACCTTTTTTTGAAATGAGGATCGATTAATTTAAAGCCACTAAAACGGTGACCTTCGGAATTGACTTGAATGATTCGACCTTGAGTTTGCTCAAGTAAGGGCACCAATGTTTCCGTGATGAGGAAACTAGCAAGGTGATTGACGGTTAGTGCTAATTCAAAGCCGTGCTTGGTGAGAATTTTTTTGGTTGAATAGATTCCTGCATTATTGATTAAGACATCAAGTTTACTTTCTTTAGTTAGGATTTGATTTAAGCCAACCTTCACCGAATGAAGATCAGAAAAATCCGCTAGGTAATAACGAATCTCAATGCCGTAGGTTTTGGTTAACGTCGCTTGTAAAGCCTTAGCTTTAAGTTCGTTTCTTACAAAAAGAATCAGATTAGCATTCCCTTTTGCAAATCGATGCGCAGCTGCTAAGCCAATCCCAGAGGTTGCCCCAGTGATCAACACCCATTGACCAGTCAAAAGACGATTGGTTTGATGAGGTGGTTTATTCCCAAGGGTTAGGAATTCATATGGTTTGGGTAAGGCCATTGAACTAACCAAAAAACGTTTTCATAAACCAACGGTAGAATTTTTTCCAAACAGGAATGTTGTTATAGATATCGCCCCATAAATCATAAAAGTCTCGTTGATGAATAATTCGACCATCTTCATGAAGTGTTAATTGGGTCGCTCCATATAAAGGTGTGCTGGGCGCACGCTTATAAACAATCGTCATGGTCCAAGTAAAAAGGAGTTTTTGGTTGGCTTGGGTGACCGTTCCAATATCCATGACCAGTTTTTGACTACGCTTGGTTAACCGTTCACACATGCGAAGAAAAGGTTCCCTACCTTGAATGATTTGAATGGAGTCATGAAACGTCATGTCTGGATGATAAAAAGGGAAAATATGAGCCCAGTCTGGTTTACCCAATTCATTATAGGTTTTTGACCAGTAGGTTCTTAACGATGTGACGGTTAATGGTTCAGGAATTGGTCCAATGACATGAGGTTGTTGTAATTTCTTTTTCATGGTTATTATTATAATCAAAATTTCCAACAAAGAAATAGTTCATGTTTTTTGATAAAATAACCCTAATGGAAAAAAACTATGATGTGATTGTTGTTGGTTCCGGCATGGGTGGTTTAACCACCGCAGCTTACACGACAAGAGCTAATAAACGAGTGTTGTTGTTAGAAAAATCATCTCAGCCAGGTGGTTTGTTTGGAAGTTTCCGATCTGGGGATTACGTGTTTGATCATGGCGCCCGCGCGGTGGAGAATTCTGGGATTATGTTTCCGATGTTTCGCCAACTGGGTTTAGATTTAGAATTTGTGAAGAGCCCTGTTCATATTCGCTCTGGGAAATATGAAGTCCCGATTACGTCCGATATTGAACTCGATCCTTACGCAGAATTTCTCACGAACCTATTCCCTGAAGAAAAACAATCCATTCGTTTGATTTGTGACGATATCATTCGTATTTCAAAACAGATGCGCGTCTTGTATGGGATTGAAAATCCATTGTTTATTGATGATGCATTTACCAACATGACATACCTCACCAAGACATTATTACCGTGGGCATTCAAGTTTATTCGCACCATCCCCAAAACCCAACGATATTTCACTCCGATTGTTCAACATTTAAAAAAATTCACACAGAATACAGCATTGATAGACTTTATTTCCCAACATTTCTTTGAAGAAACACCAGCGATTTTTGCAATGTCTTATTTTTCCCTTTACACCGATTACAACTATCCAAAAGGTGGAACGGGTGAAGTGGTGAAACGCTTTATTCGCTTCATCGTTGAGCACGGAGGCGAGGTTCAATACAACGCGGAAGTGACTCAATTGGATTTAGATTTGCAATCTGTTACCACCAAAGCTGGTCAAGTTTTTCATTACAAAACCCTTGTTTGGGCAGGAAGTCCACCAGCAATGCATCGAGTGGTGAAAACCACCAACAAGAAATTACTGAAAGAGAACAAGAAATTTTTATCTCTCACCAAAGTAGGTAAAGGGGCAGACTCGGTGATGACTGTATTTATGAAAGTCAAAGATCCGAATCGGACCTTAGCCAAACAAGCAGGGATGCATACGTTCTTTACCCCTTATTTGGATGGACTGAGTGGGCATCCTATTCACCTTATTCAGCATGAAGGAAGTTTCATTCAAGACAAAACTAAGATTTTTGAATGGGTTAAAGAATGGTATCGGAGAAACACCTACGAAATTTCTGTTCCCGTGTTAAGAGATACCACACTCGCACCAACCAATGAATCTGGTTTCATTGTTTCGGTTCTCTTGGATTATCAATTAACCAAATTTATTGCTGATCAAGGGTGGTATGAAGATTTAAAACAACTTAGTAATGCTTACTTTGTCGATATTCTTGATCAAACGTGGTTATCTGGACTAAAATCCGCGACTTATGAAACGATGCATGCGTCACCATTAACGATGGAAAAATTTGCCGCGGTTCATCAAGGATCATTGAGCGGATGGTCATTTACGAACAAACCGATGTTATCTGAATTCTTATTTACCCGCGTTGCAAAATCAATCCGCACGCCTTATCCTAAAGTTTTTCAAGCCGGTCAATGGGCATTTGCCCCAGCGGGTTTACCAACGTGCGCATTAACTGGTAAATTAGCTGCAGATAAAGTCATTAAATTAACGAAAGGTTAACATATGAACATTCCCATCATCATTCGAAAATTTCTTGCTGAGTTTTATGGCACCTTTATTCTTGTTTTTATTGGCACAGGTTCGATTGCCTTTAATCCAAACGCGGATTTAATCACCGTGGCGTTTGCATTTGGCTTTGCGGTCATGTTGGCTATTTATACGATTGGTC
>JBIIZK010000098.1:0-2856 GCA_044346305.1 Bacilli bacterium | reverse complement strand
CCAAATTTGATGAAAACCCAAATGGCACAAGAAAATATTTAACCAACTACGATACGTATGTATCTCCATACTTACAAAATATTTACGAAAATTTAACCGTGCCTAATGTTGGTACGGTTGCTGATTTTGCCGCCGGTTATATGTGGGGAACAGTTGGCATCGTTTACAATCCACTTGAAGTCAATCCTTCGGACATGACCTCATGGCAAGCACTCTATGACGCTGATTATTCCGGAGATGGGATGATCAAGGATTCTGTTCGTGAAGTGTTGATGGCAGCGATGATGGATGTATACCGAGCTGATTTTGAAAATGCCCGTCAATATTTCGAAGATGGTACCTTGTCAGCAGCCCAATACAATCAATTCATTACCAATAAAATTAACACGATTAATCCAACCGTGCTTGCTGCTCTTGAACCATCTTTAGAAGATCTTTATGATAACGCCTATGGATTAGAAACCGACAATGCTAAAAATGATATTGTCTCTGGTCGTATTGATATGTTTATGGCTTGGAGCGGTGACGCAACCTATGCCATGGATACTGCCGATGAAGAAGATGGCGTTGCCCTTGAATATGTGATTCCTGATGAAGGAAGTAACATTTGGTTTGATGGCTTTGTCATGCACAAAGATATCGCTGAAGATGACGCTGACCTTGAAGAAGATAAGCAAGTTAAGGTCGTCGCTCAACGTTTCATTGACTATGTTTCTCAACCCGAAATCGCCATTCAAAACATGGGTTATATTGGTTACACCTCGTTTATCGCAGGTGATGATGTCTTACAAAGTGTGATCGATTTAAATGATGAATATAATGAAGGCGTCAACCCAATTGATTTGGTCAATCTTGATTTAGGTTACTTCTTTGAAGGAACCACTGAAGATTTAGATGATGCAGATATGGTTATTCGCGTTCAACCTAATCGACAAATCATGACTCAATATCCTTTGCCTTCCACGATTGTCCGAACAGCTTTATTCTCTGACTTTGGTCCTTATAACGGTCAAATCGCAGAGATGTGGGAACGCGTAAAATCTCGCTAAATCACCTTTAAGCATTGAAACCACCGAGTGATAATGGTAAAGTATTTATCGGCCATCTCTCGGTGGTTCCTTAGCCAAGTGGTAAGGCAATTGACTGCAACTCAATCACCATCGGTTCGATTCCGATAGGAACCTCCAAATGGCGAAATGTGTCGAAAGCATACTTTGCGCCCGTAGCTCAATTGGATAGAGCGTCAGACTACGAATCTGAAGGTTACGTGTTCGACTCATGTCGGGCGCGCCAAGTAAAATCGGGAAGTAGCGCAGTTTGGTAGCGCATCTGCTTTGGGAGCAGAGGGTCGCAGGTTCGAATCCTGTCTTCCCGACCATGAAATCCCATAACACCCCTAACCGGGTGTTTTTTGTTTATAATGTACTGACATCATTGTTTACTCATTAACCTCAAAGGAGTTCAAGCATGAAGAAATTTAAATTATTCGACCTCTCCCCGTTTCAGTTTTTTTTAACATCCATGAACGGGATGGTGTATGGCTTATTTGCCACGTTAATTATTTCCGTCATCCTCAATCAATTAGGATTGTTATTGAATATCCAAGTCACGGAGACGGTCAACCTTGGCACTGAGATTACCAAAATTTCAACGATTGTTCGTTCCTTTTTAGGGGTTGGGATTGGCGTAGGAATTGCGTGGGCATTAAAATTACAAGGGCTTAAATTAATTGGAGCAATGGTGATTGGTGGATTATCGACAGCTTCTGGATTAGCTCTACGGGCAGATCCATTAGTTGCCTATGTCACGACGATCTCTGCCCTCATCGTTATAGATTTCTTGTTTAAAAAGAAAACACCATTTGACATTATTTTGATTCCGCTCGTATCGATATTTTTTGGCACGATGTTTACCCTCATTTATTTTCAACCGATTAGTTCGGTTGCTTCTGCGATTGGTGAATTTGTCAATTCGGCTACAACTTTACAACCCATCTTGATGGGTGTGGTCGTTAGCGTTTTAATGGGCATCATTTTAACCTCACCATTTTCATCGGCAGGCATTGCCATCTCGTTTGGAATTTCTGGATTAGCAGGTGGGGCTGCTGTGGTAGGGTGTGCGGTTCATATGCTTGGCTTTGCAGTGATGGGAAGAAAAGATAATGATTTAGGAACGACGATTTCAGTCGGCTTAGGGACGTCGATGTTACAGTTTAAAAACGCGATGAAAAAACCGACGCTTTGGTTACCTGTGATTCTTGTGAGTGCGATTTTAGGACCTTTATCCACGACGGTTTTTCTAACCCTTACGGATGCGGTAGGCGCAGGCATGGGCACGTCTGGATTTGTCGGACAATTCGCAACCTTAGCGGCCATGGATGATAATTTGGTGGGTGCACTTTTATCCATTTTTGTTTTACAAATCTTCTTACCCATTCTCTTGGTGTGGTTGGTGGATGCTTTTGCTCGAAAAGCAAAATGGTATCAACCTGGGGATTTAATTATTTAGATTTTTGGGTGATGATTCAATTAAGTCACTTCGAGAGGGATTTTTTATTTTATAAAATATTACTTTACATTCATAAACTATTTTAATAAGATAGTTTTATCTCTTAGATAGAGGCGCAATCAACAAGAGTAATGTGGTGAGAGGGTACTCGCTGATCCACATGAAAGGGACGATTGCCGAAACATGATATCGACAGATATCGTGATTGGACTAGAGAAGAATATTCTCTAGGCTCCTACCATGTATTTGGTAGAGGCGCTATCGATACAAGAAGACAATGTTTATTTGTCTACTTAGGCATCGGTAGGGCGATGCATTTTTTATTTTAAGGAGGTAAAAAAAATGAAA
>JBIIZK010000097.1:0-2887 GCA_044346305.1 Bacilli bacterium | reverse complement strand
CCTATCCTTACGGGCAATGATGCTGAAGGAGCCGGTCAAGTGTTTCAAGCAATTGTTGATCCTAAGAAACCTGAAGCTTTTTTCAACAAACCTGCATCCTTAACGGTCTCTGGTCAACTTCACGTTGAAGCGTTTGCCCTTGCCTTTAAAGATGTCTACACATTTGGACCGACTTTCCGAGCAGAACCAAGCAACACCACCCGTCATGCTTCTGAGTTTTGGATGATTGAACCAGAAATTAGTTTTGCGGATTTAAATGATGACATGAACTTAATTGAAGATTGCGTCAAGTATTGCCTTGATTATGCTTTTGCTCATGCTCCTGAAGAAATGGCTTTTTTTAACCAAATGATTGATCCTACCTTAGCTCAACGCCTTGAAGCAGTTCGCCAAACCCCGTTTCAACGGATGACCTATACTCAAGCCATTCAAGTCTTGATAGATGCTGTTAAACAAGGGGTGACATTTGCTTTTAAAGACATCACTTGGGGGATGGATTTACAAACCGAACACGAACGATATTTATCAGAAGTGATTGCCAAAGGTCCAGTCTTCATCACCAATTATCCAAAAGAAATTAAAGCATTTTATATGCGTTTAAATGATGACGGAAAAACAGTGGCTGCCTGTGACTTGCTTGTGCCCCAAGTCGGTGAATTGGTAGGCGGATCACAACGGGAAGAACGTTTGGATGTGTTAGAAAAGAAGATGATTGAACACGGCAACAAAGCTGGGTTAGAATGGTATTTGGACTTAAGAAAATATGGTGGCGTTCCTCACGCAGGATTTGGCATTGGCTTTGATCGATTGCTCATGTACTTAACAGGCATGAATAACATTCGTGACACCCAACCTTATCCACGAACCCCAGGTTCCTTGTTATACTAACGAAAAGTTATGTTTGAAGAACCATTAGAAGAAAATATTCAACAAGACCTCCAACAAGAGGCTTATGATCGAAAAAAAATCTCGTTAAAGCGGATGACGATGTTCGTTTGGATTGCGGATTTGATTCTTGCTGTTTATGTTGTCACGCAAATACTGGACTATATGAATCGTATCTTAAATAATTAAAGTTTTTTGCTAACTTCATCCAAGTTTTTCATAAAGATTCTATTTTTCTTTGTTTGAATTCTAATTGTTCTTCCAAGCAAAGCCAAAGTGGCACGGATTATTAATAAACTACCGAGTAAGGATAATAAAAATAAAATATACGACATGGTTGCTTCTGGAACAAATCGAGGGACATTCAATAAGATTGGCCAATCAGAAATGATTTGTAAACCAAAAAAATCACTTGTAGGAATATTGGCGAAATCAAAAATGGGGAAGATGGTGTTGAACCCTCGAGTTTGATAATTGAATAAATCATCGATTAAGGTTGCATCATTAAAAATTGCCATGTAGCCAAATAACAACCCGATCGTTGAACCAATGGTGAATAACGCCCAGAGATAATCTTTAAAAGCTTGTCGGTGACTTTTTTTGAATGCGACTCTGGCAAACTCTTTGGGTGTATTCACCGTACGAGTTTCATAAATTTTCCAAGTATCCGCATCCACTTGGTCACCATATTTTTTAATCAAGGTTTCAAACAACCAACCAATCCCACCAATCAAAGCAAGCGTTAAAAAGATTAATGCCAATAATAAATAAAGCAATTCCAATCGTTGATTAATGGTTGGTGCCGTGGTGGTGAAAAAGATCATGATTTTGGTCCGTTTGCGACGGATGGAGTTTGGGAAACACCTGTGTCCGCTTTATGTGTATTTGGGGTTTGCTTCATGATAAATTGATACCGCTTGTGAGCAACCAAGTCTTCAGGGAAAGGGGTAAAGACACCTCGCCCGGAAAAAAAGAAATATATCGATTTTAAGGATACTGCAAGAAAAACAAGCAACCCATAAGTTAAAAAAATTAAAAATCCAAAGGCAATTAATGGCGATGTAATCAAATAAATTGCACCAAGTAAGGTTCTCCTGAGTAATTTGATGAGCATGTCCATGCTTTTATATTAAAGCATTTTTCTTCTTTTGGGTTAATGACTTGTACATCATCAAGGCCAAAGGAATGATGGCGATGAAAATAACGGAAAGAATTCGATACGGGCCTTGTAAAATATCGCTAAAGAATGCATTGACAAAGGGGTAAAGGACTAATCCCATCAATAAGGGATAAGCCGCAAAACGAACAGGACGCATAAAAAAATAAAGATAACTATACACACTTAATAAAGTCAATGGGCCTAAGGCAAACAAACTAAGTTGTGGGGCGAAACCAACACTGATTAAACTTATTAAGAAAATTCCTAAAAAGGCGTAAACTTCAATTCTCGTTAACATCAATTGATAAGGTAGATGGATGCCAAATCTTTCCATCACCGGAATCATGAGTCCTAAACTTAGAATAATTTGTAGCAATGCAATCGCATAAAGCATCATCGGATTTAATAAATAAACATTATCGACGTCACTAAGGCCTAAAACTAAATAAATGAAGGAAAGTAAATCAACCTCGTAGAGAAATAGTGAAAACATTCTTAATAGATACAAGACAACTAGTTGGATCAATGATAAAAAGAGCACCATGGAAAACAACGTAGCTTTATTCTTTAATCCAATCACATATCCTATTCCTAAAATAAAGGAAGGGAGCCAATAAAATAGGATGGTTTCTATGGCAGGTTGAATGAATAGAAGAATCAACAGTATTGATGTGAAGGCGTAAATCAACAAACCACGCCAAGTTGAACTCAGTAATACAAGAATGGTAAAAATAGGCAAGAGGAACGTAAACCAATAACCAATGAATGGATACAGTTGATTTAACCATAGGAATAAAAGTTGCAAGACAACAACCATTGCAATCCAGGTGATTTGGATGGTTG